>MEEF01000034.1 GCA_001724355.1 Mesorhizobium sp. SCN 65-20
TGGTTAAAGTGAACAAGATGGAGACGAGATGAGGAGCTATTTCGCGCTTGTCGAAAAGGACCCCGACAGTGCTTTCGGGGTGCGTTTTCCCGACGTTCCGGGGTGCTTTTCCGCCGCCGACACGCAGGACGACGTGGTGCCTAACTCTGTCGAAGCCCTGCAACTGTGGGCTGAAGACATGCCTTTGCCTCCCCCCTCACCGCATGCCAGCATTCTATCACTACCAGATGTCAGGAAAGCCCTCTCGTCCGGCGGTTACCTGATTTCGGTCCCCTTGATCGACAATGACAGTGCCGTGGTGCGTGCGAACGTCACTTTCGAGCGGGGCGTTTTGCGCGCGATCGATGCTGCGGCGCGCGCCCGAGGCGTTACTCGATCGGCTTTTCTCGCAAGCGCAGCACGTCACGAGATCGAGGCCAAGCACTAAGTTCCTTCAGTCGGCCATGCGTAGACATGCCGCCTCTCCGTGAGGTAAAATAATACCTCTCCTGTATGTCGTTGTTTTCATTTCGTTTTATAGGAAGTCACTCAGATAGCGTCGCTTGACGCGTCGTTAGCACTCACTTATAAGCCCGACCCAGAACAGCGGCCCGCAAAGGCCGCCGTTTTGTTATTGGCCGGCGGCTCCGGCAGCTAGCCAATAAAAGCAACAAGAAACGCCTTCTCCGGAAGGTCCGAACCGAAAGCAAATGACCATGACAACCTTTTCGCAGAAGCCTGCGGACGTGGTGAAGAAGTGGGTGCTGATCGACGCCGAGGGTCTCGTCGTCGGCCGTCTCGCCACCATCGTCGCCAACATCCTCCGCGGCAAGAACAAGCCCACCTTCACGCCCCACGTCGACGACGGTGACAATGTCATCATCATCAACGCCGACAAGGTCGTGTTCACCGGCAAGAAGTTCACCGACAAGGTGTACTACTGGCACACCGGTCACCCCGGCGGCATCAAGGAGCGCACCGCTCGCCAGCTGCTCGAAGGCCGTTTCCCCGAGCGCGTGCTCGAGAAGGCCGTTGAGCGCATGATCCCGCGTGGCCCGCTCGGCCGTCGCCAGATGAAGAATCTCCGCGTCTATGCAGGCGCCGATCATCCGCATGTCGCCCAGCAGCCTGTGACGCTCGACGTCGGCGCGCTGAACGCCAAGAACAAGAAGGCCTCGTAATCATGGCTGATCTCAGCTCGCTCGCAGAACTCGGCACCGTCGCTGCGGCCGCACAGCCGGCAGCTCCGGTCCACGTCCAGAAGCTCGACAAGAGCGGCCGCGCCTATGCCACCGGCAAGCGCAAGGACGCCATCGCCCGCGTCTGGGTGAAGCCCGGCTCCGGCAAGATCGTCGTCAACGGCAAGGAATTCGGCGCCTACTTCGCCCGTCCGGTGCTGCAGATGATCCTGAACCAGCCGATCGTCGCGGCCAACCGCGTCGGCCAGTACGACATCATCGCCACCGTCGTCGGCGGCGGCCTGTCGGGCCAGGCCGGTGCCGTTCGTCACGGCATCTCGAAGGCGCTGACCTACTACGAGCCGGCGCTGCGCGGCGTGCTCAAGAAGGGTGGCTTCCTGACCCGCGACAGCCGTACGGTCGAGCGTAAGAAGTACGGTAAGGCCAAGGCCCGCCGTTCGTTCCAGTTCTCGAAGCGCTAAGCTTCCGGGAATTTACCGAGAATACGAAAGGGGTCGGCGCGAGCCGGCCCCTTTTTCGTTGCTCCGACCGAATTGCCGGCAGCCGGGCGGAGTGCATGTGGAACATGGCCCTATCTGCTCAGAGGCCCTGCTGCGGCTCGGGCGCTTCCTCGCCTGTCGCCGAAGCCACCGGCTCGTCGGTTTCCGCATAGGGGACCCGGTATCCGTTGGCGGCGAGCCAGTCGATCGCCGCCCGCGGCTCGTCTGTCTGGATCATGGTCGCGCCACGCTCGGCCCAGAAGCCGAAGGTTTCGCGCGGGAAGCCTGCCGCAACCGCAAGCTCGTCGCCACGGCCGCCGGAGAGATAGCCACCCGGCTTGTTGACGATGGCGTGGGTGTCGACCCAGATATGCCAGCCGCCACGCACCGAAGCAGCCCTGACCTTGGCCGAGAAGAGCGGACCGCCTGTGTCGGTCATCCTGTCGGCGTCTCCGCGCCAAGTGATCATCTCGACCGCACGTGCCGAGAATGCCTTGCTCGCCTGCTCGATGAAGCTTGCGTCGCGCACGGCATCGTCGGCGATGATCGGCATGAACTGGAAGCCATGCCCCAGGCGCCCCATGGTCTCCTTGACCTGCGCAAGCCGCTCGGCGCTCCACAGATTGGCCTTGACCACGACCTGTTCCTCGACGCCCATCGAACGCGCCAAAGCCACCATGTCGACGAGATCAGCGGTTTCGAGCTTGTTGTCGATGTTGACCAGGATCTTGCCCCTGGAGATGGCGAGCATGTCGCGCAACGTCGGCACCGGCTCGGCGGCAACCGCCGCGGTGCCCTCGATGACGAGGTGGCACTTCCTGAGTTCGTCCATGGTCCGGGCAAGGACCTCTCCCGTGCAGTCCGTGGTCCGGTCGAGCCAGCTGTCATGCATGACGACCAGTTCGCCGTCCTTTGAGCGCCGGACGTCGATCTCGACCATCTCGGCGCCAGCGGCGATCGCATCGCGCAGTGCCGCAATCGAATTCTCGGCGAAGCGGCTCTTGCCCTGCTGCAGCCCGCCGGCGCGGTGGGCCACGATCAGCACATGGTCGCGCCACTGGTTGGCGTTGCGGTAGCGCTCCAGTATCTGCTCGACGCGCGAACCGGCCTCCGCGCCCGGCGCCCAGCCGAGAGCCAGGAAAAGTGTTGCGGCACCAGCCAGGACAGCCCGCATGGGAATCGCTCCATCGCCGAAATACGCGGGTACCGACTTAGGCTGGTGCCGTGACAGCGATGTGAAGCGCAGGTGACGGGACTGTGAAGCGAACAGGTGCCGGATCGCATCGGTCACAAGCATTGCCGGACAGGGCTGGCATCTTCGGCCCGGCTTCTGTAGTTCTTGCGCCTCGATTTCCGAAAGACCGAATAAGGAGACGCCCATGCCCTCTTCATCGATCGATCACGCCTTCACCGCACGGAACGCCAAGGGCCGTTCGGGTGATCCGACCTATGCGGGGGCATTGTCCTTCATGCGGCGCAAATACTCCAAGAACGTCGCGGGCGCCGATGCGGTCGTCTGGGGCATCCCGTTCGACGCCGCCGTCACCAACCGGCCAGGCGCACGATTCGGCCCCCAGGCCATCCGGCGGGCCTCCGCGATCTTCGACTGCGACCCGCAATATCCGTTCCAGCGCGACCTGTTCGACGATCTCGCCGTCATCGATTATGGCGATTGCCTGCTCGACACCGGCAATCACCAGAAGACGCCCGCCACCATTGAGCGCGAAGCGGCGAAGATCCTGAAGTCGGGCGCATTCCTGCTCACCCTCGGCGGTGACCATTTCGTCACCTGGCCGGTGCTCAAGGCCCATGCGGCGATCCACGGCCCGATGGCGCTGGTGCAATTCGACGCGCATCAGGACACCTGGCCCGACGACGGCAAGCGCATCGATCACGGCTCTTTCGTCGCTCGCGCCGTGAAGGACGGGATCATCGACCCCGACCATTCGATCCAGATCGGCATCCGCACCCATGCGCCCGACGACTGCGGGATCAAGATTCTGTACGGGCACGAGGTCGAGGAGATGCGGGCAGCCGACATCGCCTATGCGATCACCGAGCGCACCGACGGCCGCAAGACCTACGTCACCTTCGACATCGACTGCCTCGATCCCGCCTTCGCGCCTGGCACGGGAACGCCCGTGGCCGGCGGTCCCTCCTCGGCCAAGATCCTCTCGGTGCTGCGGCAGCTCACCAGGATAGACATGGTCGGCGCCGATATCGTCGAGGTTGCGCCGCCCTACGACCACGCCGATATTACTGCGATCGCCGGATCGACGGTCGCCATGCACTATCTTGGGCTGCTGGCCGAGAGGAAGGCGAGAGAGAGCGCCTGAGGCGCCGATTCAACAACTTCCCGGCTTGAGTCCGAATTTGGCCACAAGCCTCTGACACTGCACAGTTTTCGACGGGACGACAGGCAATGAAACCGAAAATCTTCATCGACGGCGAGCACGGGACGACCGGCCTCCAGATCAGGGCGCTGCTTGCCGGGCGCAGCGATCTCGAAGTGATTTCGGTGCCGGTCGAACGCCGCAAGGACCTCGCCGCCCGCGCCGAATTCCTCAACGCCTCGGACGTGGCGATCCTCTGCCTGCCCGACGATGCGGCCAAGGAAAGCGTTGCACTGATCGAGAACGACACGACGCGCGTGATCGATGCCTCGACCGCGCATCGCGTCGCTGAGGGCTGGACCTACGGCTTCCCGGAAATGGACGCAGCGCAGATGAATGCGATCGCGTCAGCCAAGCGGGTCGCCAATCCCGGCTGCTGGCCGCAGGGTCCCATCGCTGGACTGCGCCCGCTGGTCACCGCCGGCCTGCTGCCGGCCGATTTCCCCGTCACCATCAGCGGCATCTCCGGCTATACCGGCGGCGGCCGGCAGATGATTGAGGACTACGAAGCGCAGGGCGAGGAGTCGCCCGAATTCCTGCCTTACGGCCTGATGTTGAAGCACAAGCACGTGCCGGAGCTGCGCGCCTATGCCAAGCTCGCGCATGACCCGATCATGCAGCCTGCAGTCGGCAATTTCGCCCAGGGCATGATCACGGTCGTGCCGCTGCAGCTCGGCCGCCTCGCAAGGGTTCCTACCGGCAAGGAACTGCACACGGTGCTCGCCGACCACTATGCCGGCCTGAAGGGCGGCGTGGTCGAGGTCGCGCCGCTGGTCGACTTCGAGCGCAGCGCCGACATCCAGCCCGAGATCTACAACGGCACCAACAAGATGAAGCTCTATGTCAGCGCCAACGACAGCCGCGCGCAGGCTCTGCTGATCGCCGTCTATGACAATCTCGGCAAGGGCGCCTCGGGTGCCGCGGTGCAAAATCTCGACCTGATGCTCGGCCTCAATCGCTGAGATGGACCAGGCGGTCTTTCCGGCCCACTGGAACGTAAGCGAGCCAGAGCTCATCGACGAGACGTTCTCCAGCCGCATCTGGAAGGTACGGCTGGCAGACGGTGGCCCGGCGATCGTCAAGGCGCTCAAGCCGTTTGACGATGTGGCCGACGAGTTGCGCGGCGCCCACTATCTCAGCTGGCGTGACGGCATCGGTGCGATCAGGCTGCTCGGTTTCGAGGGACGCGACATGCTGCTCGAATACGCCGGCGACCGGCTGCTGACCGACGAACTGAACGAGCATGGCGACCGCCATGCCACCGACATAGCCAACGAGGTGATGGCGCGACTGCTCTCGCGGTCGGATGCCCCTCCTCCCACCGACCTGCAGCCGCTCAGGGAACGCTACGCCAGCCTGTTCAAGAAGGCCAAGGCAGATCGCGCTGCCGGCCTAGAAAGCGCTTATGTCGATGCGGCTGATATCGCGGTGCGCCTGCTGTCAGATCCGCATGATATGCGCGTGCTGCACGGCGACCTGCATCACGACAACATCCTGCTCGGCGAGCGCGGCTGGCTGGCGATCGATCCGAAGGGCCTCATCGGCGATCCTGCCTTCGACGCGGCGAACCTGTTCTACAATCCGCTCTATCGCCACGACCTCAGCCTCGACCCCGAGCGCATCGCCTACATGGCCGAGACATTCGCCAGGACGCTGGGCCAGCGGCCGGACGCCGTTCTCGACCATGCCATCGCCTGGGGATGCCTGTCGTCGTCCTGGCACGCCGAAGACGGGAACGACGAGGACGAACAGAGCGAACTTGCGGTCGTCGCGGCGATCCGCGCGGTGCGGCCTAGCTTCTGACCTCGATCTCGTTCTCGAGCGGATAGGCGCCCTTGGTGGCGCGCCAATGGGCGGTGGCGAAGATCAGCACGACGAGCGCAAAGCCCTGGTGCAGCAGCGCCCAATGCATTTGGGCCTGCATCAACAGGGTACCGACACCGATGGCAGCCTGTCCGACCAGCAGCAGGGCAAGGACCCAGGCGCGGCGCGCATGCGTGGTCCGGGGCGCGACGCGCATGGTCGCCAGCGCATGCCAGAGGGCCGCCACCAGCAGCGTATAGGCGAACATGCGGTGGACGAACTGCACCGTCTTGGGGCTCTCGAAGAAATTGCGCCACACGGGCTCGATGACGAGCAGGTCGCCGGGGATGATGGCGCCGTCCATCAGAGGCCAGGTGTTGTAGCTCAGGCCGGCGTGTAGGCCGGCGACCAGCGCACCAAGGTAGATCTGGAACAGCACCATCAGCACCATGATGCCGGCGAAGCGCTGGATCCCGCGATCGGCCGGCCTCTCGGTATAGGGGGCAAGCCCTCTCGCGATGTAGGCGACGGCCATGACGATGATGCAGGCGAATGTCAGATGGATCGCCAGGCGATACTGGCTGACGGATACGCGCTCGGACAGGCCCGACGCCACCATCCACCAGCCGACCGCCCCCTGCAGCCCGCCGAGCGCCAGCAGACCGACCAGCTTCGGCTTCAGCCGCCGCTCCAGCTTGCCCGAGACCCAGAACAGGGCGAGCGGGATGGCGACGAGAAAACCCACGCCGCGCGCGAGCAGGCGGTGCGCCCACTCCCACCAGAAGATGCCCTTGAACTCGTCGAGGGTCATGCCCTTGTTGATCTGCTCGTACTGGGGAATCTGCTGGTACTTCTCGAACTCCTCCTGCCATTCCGCCTGGTTGAGCGGCGGGATGACGCCGTGGATCGGCTTCCATTCGGTGATCGACAGGCCCGAGCCGGTCATGCGCGTCGCGCCACCGACCATGACCAGCGCGAACAGCACGACCAGCACGACATAGAGCCAGCCGCGAACCAGGGCGCGATCGCGCAGTTCCCTGTCGCGTTCGGCGAGCGGTGCGGCGATGTTCGTCGTGGCTGTCATGGCAAGGTTCCGGCTGATTGACCGCGGGTCTGGTGGACCATGGCGGCCCGTCTGGCAAGTTTACCCTACGCGACACGCGGTCGCGCCGCATCAGCCCGTTCTGCTCGGTTGCGCCGAAAGGCCTTAGGGACTATGCCGAGCCTCGACAAAGGAAGAAGAAATGCCCGTTCGCGTCAAGAAGCTGATCGGAACCGTGCTGCTGGTGCTGCTGGTGACCGTCTACGCAATCGTTGCGACCATGGTCGCCGTGGCGCAGCTGTCGCAATCGGGACCGGTCGTGCACCTCGCCTTCTTCTTCCTCAGCGGGCTGCTTTGGGTTCTGCCGGCGATGTGGATCATCAAGTGGATGGTCAAACCGCCGAAGGCCGCCGGCCGCTGAGTTCTAGATAGTCACGAGGCGCTTGCCGCGATTTGCGATGATCGTCGTGGCGCCCGAGAGCATGGCCCGCATGGCCGCAAGGTTCTGGTGACGTCCGTTGACCGACAGCCGCGGCAGAGCATGCAGGTGATCTGCGTGCTCAGGCCTCAGCACGCCGTGACGCGTCGTGACCGCCGACACGTATCCGACCTCAGCCGCCATTTCCGTTTCCCTGTGCCCGACAGCCTCGGCGTAGCCATAGGGATAGGCGAAATGCCTTGGAGCGTGGCCAAGTTCGGCCTCGATGAGGCCACGCGAACGGAACATTTCGCGCAACGCCGCCTCGTGGTCGAGCCGCTTGAGATTGTAGTGATGGACCGAATGCGCCCCGATGCTGACCAGCGGATGCCGGGCGATGCGCCTGATCTCGTCCCAGTCCATCAAGAGCATGCGGCTGGCACTTCCGACGTCGACGCCCGCCGAAGTCGCCCAACCTTCGAGGACCTGGCGCTGCTCCTCCTCCGGCACCTCGTTGGTGAGGTAGGCAGACAGGCGCGCAAAGGCGGTCGCCCGGGCCGAAGGCGTCGAGCAATCGAAGGTCACGGAGCCGCCCGCCAAGGACACGGTCAGCGGCTTGCCGAGCCTCACCAGTTCATCGAGGCTTTCCCACCAGAGGTCGACGTCTCCGGTCGTCAGCCCGGGTGCTACGTAGATGGTCATCGGAACCTGGTGCTGCTCGAGCACCGGCAGCGCCTCGAGCAGGTTGTCGCGGTAGGCGTCGTCGGCCGTGACGGCTGCGAACGGCTCCCCGTCCCTCGGCGAGCGCAGGCGAGCCACAGCCTCGTCCATCGAGACGAAGCGATATCCCATGCGTTTCATGTCGCGGATGAGCGCGTCGAGATATTGCGGTGTGATGCTGAGATGACGGTTGGCTCCGTCCGGAAGAGCGGGTTCCGCCGTCACGCGATGCAGCATGAGGATGCCACCGACGCCACCGACGAGCGGCTTCGCGATCGTACCGAGGCCGCACGAGCCGATCAGTCGAAAGGCCAGCCTCTGGGCGATGTCGGCTGCGTCGAACATTCCTTCACCTTTGACCCCTAGCTTGCGGGCCACATCAACACGCCGGGGCGAACCCCTCGAACGATCCATAGGCGGCAAGGATTGAAGGATGGTTGACGCTATCGCCCTGCGCGACGCCGGCGGCCCGAAAGACCGGCTGGCAGACATCGCCGGGACCATTGCGACTGCGGGGCCTGCTTCCAACGACGAGCTGGCGACCTATGCGGAGCTTGCGCGGCAGGCGGCGCATGGACCGGCGCAGGACCCCGCCTGGGTGGCAGCATGGATCGGCGCCACCGGCGCCGACGCCCTCGTGGTGACACTGCGTGTCTCGGGCACGCCGGTGCTGGCTCTGGCGCTCGAAATCCGTCGCGAAGGCGCCTTTCGCACGGCCCGCTTCATCGGCGGAAAGCACGCCAACGGCAACTTCCCCGTGGCTGACCGTCCATGGCTCGATATGGCGGGAACGGCGGAGATCGAGGCCGTCGTCGGGGCCATCGCAAGGGCGCGCCCCGACATAGACCTTGTGGCGTTCGACCGGTTGAGCGCAGATTTCGACGGCTTGCCCAATCCCCTGCTCCGGCTGCCCTCGACACCGAGCCCGAACGTCGCCCTGGCGGTGGACCTTACCGGCGGCTTCGATGCGGTGCTTGGCCGTACGAGCGGCAAGAAGAAGGCGAAGCGGCACCGCAGCCAGGAACGCAAATACGAGGACGTCGGCGGCGCCCGGCGCGTGGTCGCACGCTCGCAGACCGAGACAGACGCGATGCTCGACGCCTTCTTCACCATGAAGGCGCAGCGCTTCCGTGCGATGGGCATCACCGACGTCTTTGGTTCCGCTGAGGTTCAGGCGTTCTTCCGCCGGCTATTTGCCGAGGCGCTTGGCTCGTCCCGGCCGCCCTTCCTGCTTCATGGCCTCGAGGTGGGTGGAAAATACCGGGCCGTCACCGGTTCCAGCCGCGCGGGCAACCGCTTCATCTGTGAGTTCGGGGCCATAGCCGACGACGATTTGGGGCATATCAGCCCGGGCGAATACCTCTTCTTCGACAACATCGCGGAAGCATGCGAGCAAGGCTTTTCGATCTACGATTTCAGCGTGGGCGACGAGCCCTACAAGCGCCAGTGGTGCGACGTCGAACTTCGGCACCATGACGTGCTCATGCCGCTGACGGCCAAGGGCAAGGCCCTGGCCCTTTCGCTGAGGGCGGCCACCAGGGCAAAGGCATTGGTCAAGAACAGCCCGGGGCTCTGGCAATTCGTCAAGCGAGCGAGGGCCGGCCTGCGCGGCAGAGACTGAGCGTCAGGCGGCCGAGCGCGTTGGCACGGGCGATGTCGGCAGGACATGGCCGACCGGCGTCACCAGGATGACGTCTTCGTAGCCGCCGGCGCGCAGCCCGTCCGCGGCATCCGAAACCACCTCGTCATGCTCCAGGAAGCTGACCAGCACCTCGGTGCCCTCGCCCACCAGGCGGCCGATCTCGTCGGCATCGGCCGGGCCGCATTCGAGGATGACCAGGTCGTAGGCGGTGGTCAGCGAGTCGATGATGATCGGCAGACGGTCTGCCGCGCGCATGGCGCGGGCCGGATCGGCGGTGCCCACCGGCATGACATCGCAGTCGGAATAGTAGTCTGGTCGGATGACGTCCGTGAACTGGGCTTCGGCTGCGAGCAGGTTGGTGATGCCCGGATAGCGCCGCCCGTCCAGCATCGGACCGGAGGCCGCGCCCGAAGCCGTCAGGTCGAGCAACAGGACGCGCAGGCCGGCGTCGGCCACTTCGCGTGCGACGAGCACGGCAGTCGCCGCAGCCTCGTCGCCCTCGGGCGAGATGAAGATGGCTCGGGCCGCGCCGCCAGCGATGAGCTTTTCGGCGGCCTTCTCGATGCTGATGCCCGCAGGCGCGAACACGGGTGCCGTCTCGGCAACGGCGTTAGCCTGTTGTTCGTCGGCCACCTGAACGTCCGGAACCTGCTCTTCTGCAATCGCCACGGCCCGATCATCAAGACCGTCCCAGGCCGCCTCATCTTCCGACAAGCTCGCCACGCGGCGCACCGGCATGCCGACTTCGGTCACCGGCGTGACGCGTGAACCAGGTGCGGGCCGCATGGCCCGGCCCGAGAACAGCTCCTGCAGCAAGGTCACGACCGCCATCAGCAGCAGGGACCCAACGAAGGCGGCGCCGACGATCGGCAGGACCTTCGGGAAATACGCTTCAGACGGCACGATGGCGCGGGAGAAGACGCGAGCGTCGACCGGCAGGTAGTTGCGGTCCTGGCGCGACGAGGCCTCGCGATAGCGAGTGAGGTACGATTCGAGCAGTGCTCGCTGGGCGGCCGCCTCGCGCTCCAGCGCCCGCAGTTCCACTTCCTGCTCGGACGCGCGGGCGGACTCCACCTTCAGCGTGTTCAATTCGGCGACGAGCTGCTTTTCCCGCAGATCGGCGGTCGATGCCTCGTTCACCAGCCCCTTGAGAACCCGCTCCGCCTCGGCGCGGATCTGGGCATCGAAATCGGAGAGCTGCGAGTTCAGCGCCTTGATGCGGGGATGGTTGGGCAGAAGCGTCGTCGACAGATCGGCAATGTCGGCCCGAAGCTGGACCTGCCGCTCGCGCAGACGCTGGATCAGCCCGGAGGAGAGAACCTCTGGGATGGCGTCGATCGATCCTCCCCCCTTCAGCGCCTGCCGCACGCTCTGTGCGGTGGCCTCGGCGGAGGCACGGTTGGCACGCACCCGCGAAAGCTCACTGGAAAGCTCCGAGAGCTGCTGCGTCGCCAGCACCGAGTTGTTTTGGCCGACGAGCAGGTCGGACTGCGCCCGATAGGCAGCGACGCGCGCCTCGGCATCCTTGACGCGCTTGGTCAGGTCGGCGATCTCGGGCTTCAGCCAGTCCGTGGCCTCGGTGCTCGACGCCAGCTTGGCATCGCGCTGGAAGGCCATGTAGGCCTCGGCGATCTCGTTGGGTACGTCGGCCGCGAGCTTGGGGTCCTCCGAGGCGAACTGGATGACGATGACGCGCGACCTCTCGACACGATAGACACTCAGGTTCTCGCGGAAGGCCTTGAGGACCCTCTCCTCCGGCGGCAGTTCGTTCGGATCGCTCTTGAGGCCGGCGATGACCAGGAGGCGCGCCAGCGTCGACATGTCGGCGGTGGCGTCGAATTCCGGCCGGCTGGCGAGATCGAGCTTTTTCGCGACCTGCTTGAGGATGTCGCTCGATGCGATCACCTCGACCTGGCTGGTTACGCCCTCCTCGTCGAGGATCGGGCGCTCGTTCTCGCTGCTGCCGTCGGGCCTGGTGAAAACGGATTCGCGCGCCTCGATCAGCAGCCGCGTTTCGGCGCGGTAGTGCTGAGTGGCAATCGACGCAAGTACAAAGGCAAGTCCGGTTACGACTGCCGCAACAACAACCACGCGTCGCCAGTTACGCACGAGGCTGGCGAAGAGTTGGCCGAGATCGACGTCGACGTCACCTGTAGTGGACTGGACACCAGACATGCGTTCCTGCTCCGAGGCTAAGCAGGAACAAGGTAAACAAACATGGTAACCCAACGGTTAAGATCGGGCCCAGCACGCGCGGCCAAAACCATTGCGCGAACTTTACTGACCATTAACCCTAACAAGCAGATAACTGGCGCAACCGCGATGCCCGGGCGTAGCGGCAAGAAGTCGAAGGTGCGCCTCCTACATGATCAGGTCCGTTGTCCTCCGCCATGCGCTCGTCGCCTTCGTGCTCGCAGCCTCCGGCTGCGCGAGCTACCAGCCCGCGCCTCCCGCCTTCCACGAGATGCTCGACCAGCCCTACCGGCTGGGCGCCGGAGACCGCATCCGCGTTACGGTGTTCGAGCAGGAAGGCCTGACCAACACCTACAGCGTCGACCAGTCCGGCTATATTTCCGTGCCCCTCATCGGCGCAGTCGCGGCTCGCGGCTACACTGCCCAGGAGATGGAGAAGGCCGTCGCGGCCAAGCTGCGCCAGGGCTACCTGCGCGACCCGGACGTGTCGGTCGAGATCGACCGCTACCGCCCGGTCTTCGTCATGGGTGAAGTGGGTGCTGCGGGACAATATTCCTACGTTCCCGGCCTGACGGTTCAGAAGGCCGTGGCCATGGCTGGCGGCTACACGGCGCGCGGCAACCAGAACAACGTGGACATCACCCGCGACATCAACGGCAAGGTCATGACCGGCCGAGTGCTGACGACCGACCCGCTCCTCCCCGGCGACACGATCTACGTGCGCGAGCGGCTATTTTGAGCCGCGGCGGTTTTCGACGTGAACGACAGGCTTCGGATCGTCCACTGCTTCCGCTCTCCGGTTGGGGGC
Source organism: Mesorhizobium sp. SCN 65-20 (assembly GCA_001724355.1). GTDB lineage: Bacteria > Pseudomonadota > Alphaproteobacteria > Rhizobiales > Rhizobiaceae > Aminobacter. The sequence goes on from MEEF01000034.1 coordinate 12,677, forward strand.
ATCTTCCGGCATGTGCGCGACCTCACCGAAGCGCAGGTGGCAGCCGGTCACGCTGTCGGCATCATCTGCGACGCGACCACGGGCGGCGCCCATGAGGAGCGCCTGTTTGAAGAAATCCTCCCCCTGCTCGCGCTCGGCGTCAGGCGCACGCCGATGCAGCGGCATGTCGGCCCCGGCGACGTTGCGGCGGGGTGGCGGACTTTCAGGATCATCAAAGAATTGCAGCCGGACGTCCTGCATGGGCACGGTGCCAAGGGTGGCACCTATGCGCGTGCTTTCGGCTCACTGTTGCGGGTTTCAAGGTCTCGCGTGGCCCGCCTCTACTCGCCGCATGGCGGCAGCCTGCACTATGACGAAAGGACGATGACGGGAAAGCTGTTCTTCGGGCTCGAACGCCTGATGCAGAGCTTCACCGATCACCTGCTCTTCGTCTCCGACTACGAGCGCCGCACGTTCCGGCGCAAGGTCGGCGAACCGCGCGTGCTGAACGGCCTCGTCTACAACGGGCTGACGGATGCCGAGTTCGAAGCAGTGCCGACCAGGCCGGACGGGGTCGATTTCCTCTACATCGGCATGATGCGCGACCTGAAGGGGCCGGACATCTTCATAAATGCCGTCGATCTCGCCGGACGAAGCCTCGGCCGCGCCGTCACGGCCGTGATGGTCGGAGACGGCGAGCACCTTCCCCGCTATCGGGCCCAGGCCGACCGGCTGGGCCTCAGCGCGCAGATCCGCTTCTGCGACCCGATGCCGGCGCGCAAGGCCTTCGCGCTCGCGCGTTGCGTGGTGGTGCCATCGCGCGCGGAGGCGATGCCCTACATCGTCCTCGAGTCGCTTGCTGCGAGAAAACCCGTCATCGCGACGGCCGTCGGCGGAATTCCCGAAATACTCGGCAGCGCCTCGCCTGCGCTGGTGCTTCCAGACGCGGGCGAGATCGCGCACCGCATGGTCTCGCAACTTCAGTCGCCGGCGAACTACGCCGGCCTGATGCCGAGCACCATCGAACTCAAGAGCCGCTTCAGCGTTGCCGTCATGGCCCAGGAAGTAGAAAAGGCCTATCTCGCGGCGCTGGACAGAGAACCTTCGTCCAATACCTTGCAAGACCACCAGGCCGCTCAAGAGTTTCTTAGCTGATCTTTGCTAGGTCCGTCGTGGATTACGACGGCAGACCTGCAGATCGACCATGAGCAAAATCGACCCCAGCAACCGTTTCACGCCGGAGGCGGTCAAGTCGGCCGGCGACGGCGGCAAGGCCGCGAAAGCCGACAAGCTGAACAAGATCGCGCAGGAAGTCGCCTCGCAATACCGTCGCGATACCATGTCCCCGGTTATGGTCAGCGGCGTTCTGCGCCTCGTCGAACTCGCCCTGCTGTTCGGCTCGGGAATGCTGATCTACGGCACCCAGGTCGGCTTCTTTTCGCATCTCGGCTGGCAGTATCCGCTCATCATCCTGGCGGCCTCCGCCGCCGCCGTCCTGATCTTCGAGATCATGGACTGCTATCAATTGCAGTCGCTGCTCCGGCCGGGCACGGCAATCGGCCGCATTGCGGTGTCGTGGGCGACGACCTTCGCCGCCATGGCCGTGGTCGCCTTCTTCATGAAGGTTTCGGCCGACTTCTCCCGCCTTCTCTTCGCCGAATGGTTCTTCACGGGCCTCGTGCTGGCGGTGGGGCTGCGCCTGGTCATGGCGCGCATCATCCGCCGCTGGGCCCGCAACGGCAGGATGGAGCGGCGCGCCGTCATCGTCGGCGGCGGCAAGGCCGCCGAGGCGCTCATCCGCTCGATCGAACAGCAGCCGTTCAACGACATTCGCATCTGCGGCATCTTCGACGACCGCGACGACCGGCGCTCGCCGCCCATCGTCGCCGGCTACCCCAAGCTCGGCACTGTCTCGCAGCTTCTGGAATTTGCCCGCATCGCCCGCATCGACATGCTGATCGTGTCGCTGCCGCTGACCGCCGAGACGCGCGTGCTGCAGCTTCTGAAGAAGCTATGGGTGCTGCCGGTCGATATCCGCCTTTCCGCGCACTCGAACCAGTTGCAGTTCCGGCCCCGCTCCTATTCGTACATCGGCTCGGTCCCGATGCTCGACGTGTTCGACAAGCCGATCAACGATTGGGATTCGGTTGCCAAGCGGGCCTTCGACATCATCTTCAGCCTGTTCGGCATCATCGTCTTCTCGCCCGTGATGCTCGCCACCGCGATCGCCATCAAGCTCGACAGCAAGGGCCCGGTCCTCTTCAAGCAGAAGCGTCACGGCTTCAACAACGAGATCATCGAAGTCTTCAAGTTCCGCTCGATGTATGCGGACCAGTCCGACCCCACGGCGCGGAAGTCAGTGACCAAGAACGATCCGCGCGTCACCCGCGTCGGGCGCATCATCCGGAAGACGTCCATTGACGAGTTGCCGCAGTTCTTCAATGCCCTGTTCGGCAGCCTTTCGCTGGTCGGCCCGAGGCCGCATGCGCTCGCGGCGCAGTCGCACAACCTGCTCTACAACGAAGTGGTCGACGGCTATTTCGCACGTCACAAGGTCAAGCCCGGCGTTACCGGATGGGCCCAGATCAACGGCTGGCGGGGCGAGGTGGACAACCACGAGAAGATCCGCAAGCGCACCGAGTTCGACCTCTACTACATCGAGAACTGGTCGCTCTGGTTCGACATCAAGATCCTCTTCCTCACACCCATCCGCCTGCTCGACACGGAAAACGCCTATTGAGCGCGATCACGCACGACCTGCCACGCGCAGCGGTCAACGCCCGGCTCATCGGCCTGATCGCGACCGCTGCGATAGCGCTTGGAGTGCTGCTGTCGGGCTTCGTGATCCGCGAGCCGGCACCTTACGAGATCTACATGGCCGGGCTCATCGCGACCTGGTCGTTGTTCGGTCTGCGGATCCCCCGCGCCATCTCGCCGCTCGTCGTGCTTTTGGTCGTCTTCAATCTGGGCGGCATGATCTCCATGACCCAGATGGCCGATCTCGGGGGCACGCCGCTCTATCTCGCGGTGTCGCTGTTCCTGGCCTTCACCGCGATCTTCTTCGCCGCCGTGACCTCGAGCGACCCGAAGCTCTATTCGGTGATCTTCCTGTCGTGGATCGCATCCGCGGTCGTCACGTCGCTGCTCGGGATACTGGGCTATTTCGGCGTCCTGCCCGGGGCCGAGATGTTCACCAAATACGGGCGGGCAGCCGGCGCCTTCCAGGATCCCAACGTGTTCGGACCGTTCCTGGCGCTGCCTGGGATCTACCTGCTCCACCGCCTGCTGACAGGCAGCATGGCCAGGGCACCTCTCTACGCGGCCCCGCTGCTCATCATAACGGGCGGCATCTTCCTCTCCTTCTCGCGCGGCGCCTGGGGACTGTTCGCAGCCTCGGCGGTGCTGCTCACCGGCTCCCTCTTCCTGCAGAGCAACAGCGGCCGGTTCCGGATGAGGATCGTGCTGATGACATTGGCGGCAGTCTCCCTGCTCGCCGCAGCGCTGATCATCGCCCTCCAGATCCCGAGCATCGCCGAGCTCTTCACCTCCAGGGCGCAACTGGTGCAGGAGTATGACGGCGCCCGCCTTGGCCGCTTTGCCCGCTACGTCATCGGCTTCCTGCTCGCGATGGAGAAGCCTCTGGGCATAGGCCCGCTGGTCTTCGGCCAGATCTATGGCGAGGACACCCACGACATCTGGCTCAAGGCGCTGCTCGACTACGGATGGCTGGGCTTCGCTACCTATCTGCTGCTCATCGTCTGGACCGTCGCTGCCGGCTTCCGCATCCTGCTGCGCGACCGGCCCTGGCAACCCTATCTGCTCTCGGCCTACGTGGTCTTCCTCGGCCACGTGGCGCTCGGCACGGTGATCGACACCGATCACTGGCGGCATTTCTACCTGCTCCTCGGCCTGATCTGGGGCGCCATCGCGCTCGAAGCACGCCATCAGCGCCGCGCCTCGTAGGCGCTCCGCCCGCCTCCAACAGCGTCAGATTCGTGAACAGTCCGGCACCTTTTGCCGGCTCAAATCGATGTGACTGCTTTGTGAATCAGAGTGACCGGTCCGTCTATGGCATTCACGAGGGAACACGCCTATCTCAGCCCTGTAAGCGAAACGACAAAGTAAACACATGAGTTCCGCTTGATAAAGTTGAAAGGAACATCGAAATGAAGAAGATCATCATTGCCGCTTCGGCTCTCGCTTTCATGTCAGGAGCTGCATTTGCTTCTTCAAACAACGGCGTTATTAAACATTACGACGCAACTGCACGCGTAATCACGCTTGAAAGCGGAAAAAGCTACACCATCCCGCGCGACGTTGCCCTGCCTCCTCTGCAAGTCGGCGAGAAGGTCTCGATCCAGCTGAACGGTGAGCGCGACAAGGTCACCAGCGTTCTTACGAAGCCGCTCTTCTAAGAACGCGCGCCCACAGCGCAGATAGCCTCCCAGGCAGACGACAAGGCGCCACGGGTCCTCTCCCCAGATCACCCGTGCCTCCCCGCCTGCTGCCCGCACTCCCCAACCCACAAGCAGGCTTCAACAACAAACAGGTCTGATTTCGTGAACGGTGCGGCACCATTTCGCCGGATGGCACTCGAAATCGAATGCACCTATCTCAGCCATGCAAGCGAAACGACCAAGTAAACAATCTTGGCTCGCTTGATTAGGATGAAAGGAATACAGAAATGAAGAAGATCATCATTGCCGCTTCGGCCATTGCAATTACTGCCGGTGCAGCGTTTGCATCCTCCAATGACGGAGTTATTAGCAAATACAACGCAGACGTACGCGTCATCACACTCGAGAATGGCAAGAGCTATACCGTCCCGCGCGACGTTGCTCTGCCGCAGCTTCAGGTCGGCGAAAAGGTCTCGATCCAGCTGAATGGCGAACGCGACAAGGTTACCGGCGTTCTCAAGCCGCTCTGACTACAGCTCTAACCTCAAACAAAGACAGCCTCCCAAGCTGACACACGAATGGAACCACGGGCCCTCCCAACCGTGGCCACGGAACCGTCCAGCCAGGACGTTCGGTTCCGCGTGACTTGACCGAAAGGAATATCGAAATGAAGAAGATCATCATCGCTGCATCTGCCCTCGCCATGATGTCTGGCGCCGCTCTTGCCTCCACCGATGGCGTCATCGCCAAGTACAACGCAGACGTACGTGTCATCACGCTCGAGAACGGCAAGAGCTTCACGGTGCCGCGCGACGTCGCCCTGCCCCAGCTTCAGGTCGGCGAAAAGGTCTCGATCCAGCTGAACGACGAACGCGACAAGGTCACCGGCGTTCTCAAGTCGCTCTGAAGATCGAGCGCAAGACAGCCTCCCAAGCTGACGAAAAGGAGTCACGGGTCCTCTCACCCGCGGCTCCTTTTTTTGTTGCCCGTCGCATCATTGGCACCTGCCCACGACGAGCGGACGGAGAAGTTTCGGATCGGCGTCACAACGATGCGTGAGCAATTCGTGTTCGGAGTTTACCGGCCGGCGCGCAACTGCCCGGCGGGACGCCCGTAACTTTCGGTGTCCGGGCATCGGAACTGCCGATCCCTCCCAACCACCACCGAAGGAGCACTGTCATGAAGAAGATCTTTCTCGCCGCCGCTTCCCTCGTCCTGATGTCGGGCGCGGCCCTCGCCACCGAGGCCAATGGCGTCGTCACCAAGTTCAACCCGCAGACCCGGGTCATCACGCTGAACGGCGGCAAGAGCTTCACAATCCCCCGCGACGTCGCCCTGCCGGCAGTCCATGTCGGAGGCCATGTATCGATCGTGCTAAATGACGAGGGGGACCGGATCCAGGCCGTGCTGACGTCGCGCTCGATGATGTGAACCGAGGCCAAACTTCCAACGCGCGAGCGCGCCACGGACGCACAGCCGACCGTGGCGCGCTTTGCATGGACGAACCATCCCGCACCGGAAGGTGCGGCTGCCTGTCGATGAAAAGAGGATGTTCGGGTCAAGGAACAATTGGTCGGAGTGGCCGGATTCGAACCGACGACCCCTTGACCCCCAGTCTTATCGAACCCGTTTTATAGCCATTTTTGGCGTTTCAGTGTGTCGCCTAAATTATTGTAAATGCAACGCTATCATACCTATGCCCGCTTGACTAAATCGAGCCACCCACCTAATTGCTGGCTATAATGTGGCTATAAATTGAGGAGGAGCAGGTTTGAAGATCACCGCGGCAACTGTTGACGAGGCGATGAAATCGGCTCTGCCGAACAAGACGAAGTTCTACTTCGATGACGATCTAGCCGGGTTCGGGTTTTATCGGACGACCACCGGAACAGGCACCTACTTCGCCGAGTTCAGGCCCGTCGCGGGCGGGCCTAAGAAGCGCCTCAAACTAGGACGTGTCGGGACGCTGAAGGCCAACGAGGCTCGGGAGGCGGCGCGCAGGGCGATCGCAAATGCTGCCCTTGGCAAAGACTTGGCCGCGTCGAGAGCCGACGAACGCGCCAGCGTGACCGTCAAGTCCCTGGTCGACACGTACATCGAGGACTTCGTCGCGGTGAACAAAAAGGCCTCGTCTGCCGAATTCTATCGGACGATGCTGACCAAGCACGTCGAGCCGCATCTCGGCACGGTGAAGGCTGTTGCACTCACCCGCGTCGACGTCCAACGCGCGCATGCTGCAATGACGAAGACGGCGCGCATTTCGGCGAACCGTGCCATGAAACTTCTTTCGGCGGCGTATGGCTGGGGCGGGAAGAATGGATACGTGCCGGAGGGGATGAACCCCGCCGCCGGCATCGATCTCAATAAAGAGACCGGTCGCGAACGCTTCCTCACCGCCGAGGAAATGCAGCGCTTGGGTGACGCGATGCGCGAGGCCGAGACGGTTGGCTTCGAGGTCAATGCTGGCTCGGCCAAGCACGCCCCTAAGGGCCAGCGCGTGAAGATGCATCCGTCTGTGACGGGCGCAGTCAGGTTGATCATGCTCACCGGCTGCAGGCTCCGCGAAATTCTGCACCTTCGCTGGTCGGAGGTCGACGCGGAGCGCGGCCTACTTTTCTTGCCCGACTCAAAGACCGGGCGGAAGACTGTTGTGCTTTCGACTGCAGCGGTGGAGGTACTGACCGCCCTGCCCCACATTGGCGTCTACGTGATCGCTGGCGAAAGCGCCGGCCTGCAAGATGAAAAGCCACGCGCGGATCTGAAGCGGCCTTGGGCGCAGATCACCAACAGGGCAGGCCTAGACGGTCTGCGCATCCATGACCTCCGGCACAGCTTCGCATCGGTCGGTGCATGGTCTGGCCTTGGCCTGCCGGTGATCGGCAAGCTCCTCGGGCACGCCGATGCCTCGACAACCGCCCGGTATGCGCACATTGCCGATGATGCTGCTAGACGTGGCGCAGATGTGATTGCGAACCAGATCGCCGACGCACTGGGAGGAAAGTGATGGCCCCACTACCCAAGAGCTTCAGCCTGCAGGCTTTTCCAATAGAAGCCGCTATTTCCGAGGGGCGCGAGGAGGACGCGAAGACCATGATCTGCGAAATCCTGCGGGCCGGTAGAGCTGATGCTGTCGTGCAGGGCTTGGCTGCTGACCTCATCAAGGATCCTGTCAAGCGTGGTCGCGGTAGGCGGAAGGCCTTGCCACCGCATTGGCTCGCTATCAGCGAAGAATTTTACCAGCTTCGCGATGACGGTATCAAGTACGCGAAAGCTATTGAAACCGTAGCGAGGAAGTTTGGGTATTCTGAGAGTCAGATTCGCCGGGCGATAGCGGTTTTCGATGAGGCGAAGGCTGCGCACGACGAATCTACCGCAGAATATTCAGATTAGTTTGCTTAGTTTTCTCCGGGCGCAACGTCTATCTACCTCCCTGCCACCACAGCAACACGGAGGTGATTATGGCAAACCTTAGAGTACCACAAGCCGCCGACTACATCGGCCTTTCAAAGTCGTTCCTCGACAAGGCGCGCATGACCGGCACTGGGCCGGTCTTCGCAAAGCTGGGATCGACCGTCATCTATTCTACGGCCGACCTTGACGCGTGGGTCGCTGCTCGACGGGTCGTGCCGACCAATGACAACCGTCCTGCGAGGGCCGCGGCATGACCAGCATACGCCGAGTTGAGGGGTACATTGCTGCGCACGGTATCCTCGTCGACATCGCCTCGTCGCCGAACACGGATATGGATGAGCGAGTCGAAATCGTCCTCAAGATGGTGAAGCAGCCTCAGGTTCTGGCCGCTATGACAGCAAAGGTGTTCGACCAGATTGGCGAGGTGCCGAACATTGCGGGACCGGTCGACCGGATTGCCGGCCGAGAGTTTGCCCTCGAATACGGTGATGCGCTTTACCAGATGAACCAAATGCGACGTCGTCAGGGACGCGATGCCATGCCCATCCGGTTCAAGGACGAGGACGGGACGCCGGACAACGTGATCTATATTGCCGACTGGCTCGCGGCCCGGAGGGAGGCAGCATGAACCAGCCCTGGCGCATTACGAATTTCGAGCGCGTTCTTCCGATCGACCCTGACCATGTCTGGGCAGTCTTCGACATCGAATTCAACGGCGGTGACGTCGCTGGCCATGTCCAGCTTCGACAGGTCGGCCAGCGGTTCGAATTGCTGGGCGTAGAGATGGCGCCCGATACACGTGAAGCTGTCATTTCTGCAGCTCTTGAAGAGGTTCGGCGGCGCCCCGCCTAACCCCATTCCCCGCCCGGCCACCGTCCGGTCGCAACCCATTGCCGCAGTGCTGGGCGGGGAGCACACCTAACCCACCAAGGAACATCAATGAGAATATTATCCATCCGGCCCACAGCCGGAGCGAAGACGCTTGCCTATTTCGATGTCGAGATCGGCGACCATCTCCGGATATACAACCTTCAGCTCCGCCAGACGCCTGGTGGTCTGCGCACCGTCGCTCCGAACGCCTGCGGCAAGCATGCTGCGACGTTCCACCCGATCCTCGCCGAACAGATCACCGCAGCGGCCGTAGCCGCGCATGGAGGCCGTGTAGCCAATGCTCAACATTAAAGCCGCTGCCGACCGTCTTGGTGGCGATGCATACGGGGGCAATCGTCTTCTGTGCCCTGGTCCCGGCCACAGCCGCGCCGACCGAAGCCTGTCGGTCAGGTTCAACGCCGACGGTTCGTTCGCGGTCAAGAGCTTCGCGGGCGACGACTGGCGCGAATGCCGGGACCACGTGAAGGCAGTGCTTGGCCTCTCCGACGCGCGCCCGGTCGCCTTCAACGACAACGCCCCGCACATCGACGTCGACCGGCTACGGCGCCAGCATGACGCTCTGTCGATCTGGGCACGCTCTATCCCGATCGCTGGCACACTGGCGGAAAGGTATCTGCAGTCGCGCGGGCTCGCTTATGACGGCGATGCGCTTCGTTTCTATCGAGGCGGGAGGGCAATGGTGGCGCTCATCACCGACGCCATCACAGGCGAGCCATGCGGCATTCACAGGACGTTTCTCGACCGTGACGGCAACCGCACAGAAAAGAAGATGCTCGGCCGAGCAGGCGGTGGCGTTGTGCGCCTGTCTGCCGACGCGGACGTGACTCGCGGCCTCGGGATCGCGGAAGGCATCGAGACGGCCCTAGCTGCACCCTTCCGTCCGATCTGGGCTTGCCTGTCCGCGGGGGCAATGAAGGCATTCCCAGTCCTTGCCGGCATCACGGCCTTGTCAATCTTCGCCGACCAGGATCGTGCTGGCCTCGATGCCGCCAACACCTGCGGCGAGCGCTGGCATGCGGCTGACCGTGAGGTGACCATGGCCGCCCCGACCGTCGGGGACTTCGCCGATCGGAGGGCGGCATAATGGCCTTGCTACCAAAGATCGAAGTCAAGAACGAGCCGGGCCAGCCCTTCAAGACGCTCGAGCCCGCGAACGACAACCACGGGATTCGGCTCCTGTCCTTCGAGGAGTTCAAGGCTCAGGAGAACGGGACCGCGGAGGCCATCATCAAGGGGCTTGTCCGTACCGGAACCCTTATTGCCGTTGGCGGGCGCCCCGGAGCAGGCAAGACTGCGTTAATGGTCGCGATTGCCGACACGCTCGATAAGGGCGAGCCGTTCCTTGGGCGGGACACCAAGCCGACCACGGTCGCATACATCGCCGCGGAAGATGGTGGCGACGTCGCCAATCGGCTCGAGGCGATCGGCAATACCAGTATCAAGATCGTCAAATCACCCGAGGGCTTCCCTCTGACCAATCCCAAGAAGGCCGCCGCCATTGCCAAAGAAGTGGTCAGGCAGGCCAAGGCGCTGGATCCTGATCGTCATGTCATGCTGGTGGTCGACACGCTGCGCGCCGCACTGGGCGGGCAGTCTGTACTGGATGATAAATATACTTCGCCAGCCCTGAACGCGATGCGCGAGCTTGCGGAGGCCGAGGGCGTCGTGATCGCAGTCCTGAACCATACGAACCGAGAGAACAACAAGGCGACCAAGGGGGAGACGCTCGAGGCGGTCACTGCGCTGGAGTTGGTGCTACTGGACGGCGACGGCGGCTGGCATACGATTTACGTTGGCAAGAACCGCAGTGGACCCGGCCAGAGAAACATCGGCAAGGTGCGGTACACGTCGGTTCAGATTGGCGACGTCACGGCGGCCATCATTGACGAGATGGTTGCCGATGAAACTGCCTCGATCGAGGAGCCAAAGGAGCGGAAAACGCCGGACAATGCCCGACTGCTTGAGGGGATTATCCGAACCGCACTTCTAGATTCCCGAAATTACCTGTCACCGTTCGGCGCCGAAGGGCCGCGAGTTAAGGTCGCCGACGTCGCAACGATCCGTGAGCAGTTCTATGCCCGCAAGGCAGACCTGGCGGACAGCAAGCTCAAGGCGTTCAATCGCTCACTGGAATACTGGCTGCGCAAGGAATGGATCGTGAAGGGTGACTTCGGAGCCGAAGGCGCGATCTGGTTTGGTCGCTCAGACGGGCCGGACAGTTAAGCGAAAGCTAAATTGCAACTGACAGCCGGACGGACAAGTCCCCACCCTAACAACTGTCCGTCCTGTCCGGTTGAGATGAGCCGGACGGACAGGGCGGAGATATAGGAAGTTGTCCGTCCTGTCCGGTCACCACATTCGAGGAGAGAACATGAGCCAGGCCGCCACCACCGCAGTCGACCCGAGTGCCTTCGACATAGCACAGGACGTTCGCCATGCGGCCAACGATAACTATATCAGGCTGATCTACAACGACCCTGAAGATGTACCCCGACGCCAGAGGCAGCAGGCTTTCCGTGGCACCGAGCTAGGCGTCGATATCCCGGCCGAGAAGGCTGCAGCCCGCGAGTGGTTGAACACCATCGGTGTCGGCGCGTCCGTCTCGCTGTCTGCAGCCTGTGCGAACGTTGATCTGCCGGATGATCGAGGCTGGCGCGGCGAGACAAAGGAACCGGCCGAACCCAGGATATGGAAGCCGAGGAAGCGGAACCCCGCAAATAGCAATGAGCCCGAAAATTGGCCTCTTCTCGAGGCGCTTCGCCGCGATGGACGGGAATACGATATCCCGGCAGTTGTGCGATATGATCGACTGTTCCTAGCGGTCACGGCATGTCCTTTTGGAATCGACGCAGGAATTGGCGCAGATGGCGAGGACGGGTTCGGGTTTGAGCACCGGAGCCTGCGTCTCAAGGGCAAGCGAGACGTTGATCGTGCAGCAGCGGCGGGTTGGCCCGGTGACAAGGTTCCGGGTGGCGAAATCTCGTATCGCGAGCGCCGCACCAGCACCAGGCAGGCCGCCCGCACTCGACGTCAATCCGTTCGGAGACCGCATTTTTTCCCTGTGGGACTTGCTCAACCTCGCCGCACTCGGCCGCACGGCCTTGACGAGCATCGGCGGCGCGCTGGGTTTCAAGCACAAGGCTCGGAGCCGCGAGGCAAAGGTTCGCGTTTATGCGGCGGTCGACATCTTGCGCGATGAATGGCGGCGCATCGAAGACCTGCAAGCTGAGGCGGCGGAAGCTTGTCACCGCAGGGTGATGGCCCGCCGCAAGGAGCTTGCGCTAGGGCGGGCCGCGTATCTCGGGCGCGCTGCATAGGGGTTGAACCCCAAACCCGCTCCTGCGGTATTACATGGAGAAAGGCGTCCGTCGGGGCGCCTTTTCTGTTTTTCGCCTCCGCCGCGGATATACCAGGCAGGCACCCAATCCCGGCCTTCTCGTCCTCCTCCGATGTGGTGGGGTCGGTGATCCAACAGCCTGGCGCGTCTCAATCCGCGCCGGGCTGTTCGCGTTTTTTTGTCCAATTCACAATCTTTCATTCGCAAGGAGGTCGCCATGACCTGGACTTCCCGCGACTTCACCGTCGCGGAATGCGCCGCGCTGAGCGGCATCCACCGCGCCAACATCGATCTCATCATCCACCGCGCCAAGGGCTGCGAAGTGCTCTTCAGCGAGAAGCGCGGTTATCGGCGTTGGTTTTCGCCACGCGATATCGCGGTGCTTCGGATCGCATTCGAGTTTGAGCGGGGCGGCCGAAGCTGGCTGTCAGCTCTGGGCACCGCGTTCGATCACCTTCAGGAGCCACCGCCGGCTGACGCCCTCCTAGTGCTGACACCGGCACCTGTCCGTGCGTCTGGCGGGCCACGCATAATCTCCGACCGCGACGTGCCCCGCCTGCCCATCGAACGGTCGACGCTGCTCGTACCCATCGGCAAGATCGTCGCAGAGATCGTCGATCGCTGCGCCCATATAAAGGAGACGCCCGTTGTGGCCGTTCAATCGTAAGACATCCGAACCCACCGAGACCAAGGCTGATCTGACAGACCCCACGTCGGAAAGCTGGGAAGCCTTGACCGGCATGTTCGTCCCGTCATCGACGGGCATTTCAGTTAACGCCGAAATCGCGATGCGCGTCCCGGCAGTGAATGCGGCGGTCACACTGATCACCACTGCGGCCGGCACGCTGCCGTGCAAGGTCTACAAGTCGACCGACGACGGCAAGGAAGCTGCCTCCGATCATGCCGCGTATGTGCTTGTGCATGACGAAGCCAATGACTGGCAATCGGCTGGCAAGGTTCGCGAGTTGGTTACGATCGATGCCTTGTTGCATGGCGATGGCTTCGCCTTTGTGAACAAGGCCGGCAACAAGCCCGTCGAGATCCTGTACCTGCCGCGCAGCAACGTCAGCGTCGAATATCTCGACAGTGGCGAGGCGCGGTACCGCGTAGGCAAGACGCTCTATAAGCCGGACGCCATCATCCACGTGCAGGCGCCCAGCATCGACGGAAAAACCGGCCTTGGACTGATCCGGGCCGGTCGGGAAGCCATCGGCCTAGCCGTGCTGCTCGAGCGCACCAGCGCACGGCTGTTCCGCAACAATAGCCGACCCGGTGGCATTCTGAGCTTCAAGGGCCAGTTGCAGAAAAAGACGGTGGAGCGCATCGGCGAGTCCTGGCGCGCGGCGCATGGTGGCGACAAGGCGGGCGGCGTTGCGGTGCTGGACCAGGCCGGCGAGTACAAGCCCATCGCCTTCACAAGCGTGGAAAGCCAGCACCAGGAGCAGCGGAATTTCAGTATCGGCGAAATCTCACGGTTTACCCGCGTGCCTGTCACCATGCTTCAGGAACTGTCGAAGGGGACCTTCGCGAACACGGAACAGCAGGCGCTTCAGTTTCTTCAGCTCTGCCTTTTGCCATGGCTCAAGGCATGGACGGACGCCTATCGGCGGACGCTTCTGACAAAGGAAGATCGCGCCGGATACAGCATCGAGTTCGTCGTCGACGATTTGTTGCGGGCCGACACCCAGGCCCGTGCGGCCGCCTATGCGCAGTTCCGTTCGGCTGGCGTGATGACTGCGAACGACGTGCGCCGGAAGGAGAGCCTGCCGGCGCTGCCGGATGGGAACACCTTGGCCTCGCCATACACCACGGCGGGAAAGCCAGCCAACGACAACCGAAAACCAGAAGGGAACGCCGATGCAGCATAAGCACGGCTCACCGATCGAACTCGACATCAAGGCCATCGGAGATGATGGCCTTTTTGCTGGGTACGCATCGGTCTTTAATGTGAAGGACCGCGGGGGCGATATTGTCATGCCCGGGGCGTTCACGAAATCACTCCAGACCTATCCGCCCGCTCGTGTGAAGCTGCTCTACCAGCACAACACCACGGAGCCGATTGGTGTCTGGACCAAGTTTGAGGAAGACAGGCGCGGCTTGAAAGCCGAAGGCCGTCTGATCCTTGAAACAGCGAAGGGCCGCGAGGTCCATGCGCTGATGAAGGCTGGGGCTGTCGACGGTCTCAGTATCGGCTTCCGCACCATCAGGGATGCGGTTGACCGCGAGAAGGGCGCTCGCCTGCTTCACGAACTCGAATTGCGGGAGGTGTCAATTGTGACATTCCCCATGAACGAGGACGCGACCGTATCGAGCGTCAAATCCACCAACGCTAGCGTTTCAGAGCTCGTCGCTGCGATCAGCGCGGCACGGGCCAACCTCTAGAGGTATTGCATTGACCATTCATACTTTCCCCGCCGATCTGGAAATCAAGTCGGCGAACACCGACCCGATCGACGCAGTGAAGACCGCCCTTCAGGGTCTCACCGAGGACATCAAAACCAAAACCGCACCCGTCGCCGATCTGACGACCCGCCTTGAGGCGATCGAAACTAAGCTGAACCGTCCGGCGCTTGGCGGCAAGACCGACGAGCCGACGGAAGAGCAGAAGGCTTTCAGCGCCTATATCCGGCGCGGTGATGCAGGCCTTGCCGACGCCGAACGCAAGGCTCTAACGGTCTCGACCGATGCCACTGCCGGTTTTCTGGCGCCCACCAGCTTCGGCTCTGAAATCCTCAAGGCCCTGCGCGAGTTCAGCCCGATCCGGCAGTACGCTAAAGTCATTACCATCTCGGCCCGCGACGTGATGTATCCGCGCCGCCTCGGCTCGACCGCCGCGACCTGGGTGGCAGAGATCGCCAACCGCACCGAGTCCGGCCCGTCCTACGAGCAGGTGACGCTCACCCCATACGAGCTTGCGACCTTCGTGGAAGTGTCCCGCCAGCTTCTGGAGGACAATGCTTACAACCTCGAGGGCGAGCTTGCTTCGGACCTGGCCGAGAGCTTCGCCATCGCCGAGGCGACTGCATTCGTCGGCGGTGACGGAACTGGCAAGCCGAAGGGCATTCTGAACGCCACCGGCATCACTCAGGTGGTATCCGGCGCGGCGTCTACTCTTGGCACCAATCCGGGCGACACGCTGATCGATGTGTTTTCGGCCATCCCGACCCTGCATGCCCAGAACGGTGCATGGTCGATGAACAGAAAGACGCTGGCAGCGGTGAAGAAGATCAAGGACACGACTGGCCAATATCTCTGGCAGCCGTCCCTGCGCGACGGTGCGCCATCGACGCTGCTTGGCCGTCCGGTGATCGAGATGGTCGACATGCCCGACATCGCGGCCAACGCTATCCCGATCGTGTTCGGCGACTGGTCCGGCTACCGGATCGTCGATCGCGTCGACATGTCGATCCTCTCCGACCCGTACACTCGGGCGAAGAACGGCATCAACGTCTTTCACGCCCGCAAGCGCGTGGGTGGTGATGTCACCAATCCCGACCGCTTCGTGAAGCTCAAGATCGCGGCTTCCTAATCAGACTGGGGCTCCTTCGGGAGCCCCTTTCATTTGGAGGTATCATGCCATCAGCAGCACCGCGCTTCTGTACCTGCGGCAGGCATGTCGTGCCGGCAGGCAAGCGCTGTCCGTGCGCCGTGGCTCGGAAAGCCAAGGGCGATAGTGAGAGGCCATGCGCTTCAGCCAGAGGCTACACGGGAAAATGGTCCAAAGAGTCCAAGGCGTTCTTGGCGTTGCCGGGTAATGAAAGATGCGCCTGCGGATGCGGACGAGTTGCCAACATGGTCGACCATCGCATCGCCCCGAAAGGCGACATGCAGTTGTTCTGGACCGATCTAACTGGCAGCCGTTCAACGTTGCCTGCAACACTCGCAAGGCCATTCGCCTTGAGGGTGGCTTCGGAAGAAAGCCCCAGACCGATCGAGCGTGACCCGCTTCTGGCTCGAGACGCCGTGACGGGCGGGGCTGGGGTCGGAAGAACCGATCGACGTCGAGGACCGGCGGGGTAGCGTCGCTCACGACAAACTGAAATTGGGACGTTCACTAAAATTGAACAATAAGAAGGAATCCATTCATGGAATTGATAACGCTTGTCCAGTTCAAGGACCATGCGCGCATCGCTCACGATGACGACGACGCAGAGATCCAACTCAAGGTCGACGCGGCCAACGAATACGTTGCCGGTCTTGTCGATATCGATCCTGCTGAACTGCCCGCCTATGAGCCGCCTGCCGACGTAAAGCAGGCCACTTTGATGATCGCGGCCCACTGGTTTGAAAACCGCGAAAACAGCTTCCCCGGAACGATCGCCGAGATCCCGCTCGATGCGCAGGAAATCCTGCTGAACCATCGTAGCTGGGCATTCTAGAGGGTTTGAAATCATGAACATCAAAGTCAGAGGCCTTGAATTCTACGAGGGCGATCAGGGTGACAGGCCCTTCACCGTCCTTGCCCACGGCACAGTTATGCTCGACCGCGTGGTGCTTTCGGGCGTGACGCTGGCCTGGTCGCGAGATGAGGGCGCAACCGCGCTTGCTCCATCGGCGCGGACCGTGACCGGCGCGCATGCCATTCGCTGGGATTGCCGTGACACCTTCGCGAAAGAGATCGCGGAGAAAATGCTGGATCTCTTCAAGCGGATGGGCGGTGAGCTGCCGCCATCAACGCCAGCCAAGGCCGCAAACCGTTCGAATGCGGTGCGTCGAATAAAGGACAAGCGCATATTCGTGCCGTTCTCCGATCTGGAGTTGTCTGTCGAAGTGGGTTTGCCGCTGGAGAAGCGTGTTTCCGACGGGCTCGACGTGGTGTCCGAAAAGCGTGGCGCGCCCTGCTACACGGCGATCTACGAGCGCACCGAGCCGTCGACCGCCACCAAGGTTCTCGGCGACGAGAGGGAACGTGGCCCTGATGCACTTGCCTATGACGCGGCTGTTGCAGTCCATGCGGCCTCACGGGACGAAGCCTCCGACGACGAGGCAATCGACGGCCTCCACCGCACGCTCGGCATTTGCGCGGTCGAAGAAACCATGGCGAGGGCCGGTCTATGAGCCATCATACTCGTGGGGCAAAAGCCACGCCGCGCCCCATAGCGGACGCGGTGCGAAAGGTGCCTGCTCCACCGAAAGATATGACCGACGAGGCCGAGAAGGAATGGAGGCGCGTCATGCCCGTTCTGATCGAGCGGCGCGTGCTGTCTCAGGCTGACATTCACGCGGTCGAGCGATTTGCTGAGGCCAGCGGCGATATCAAGATCGCCCGTGCTGCCATCGCCAAGGACGGTGCCTATGTCGAAAACCGGCTGGGCGAACTGAAGCGTCATCCTGGGTTCGCCACCTTGCGAGAGGCGACAGCCGAGGCCCGCCGCTGGGCCGCAGAGCTTGGTCTGACACCCTCAGCCCGTAGCCGTGCTGGCGCCCACGAGGGCGACGAAGACAATCCACTTGATCTGTAGGAGGTCGCATGGCTCGACCAGAATGGCTGTTTGACGACAGCCCGATCCCCGATCCGCTCGGGCATGGCCAACGCGCCGTCGACTTCTTGCTGGCGCTCAAGCATCCCAAATCACGCCTGCCAGGTCGACAGTTCCAACTCGATCCATGGGTTGAGCGTCTGGTGAGACGCGTCTACTCGCCTCGCGATGCAGACGGCCAGCGGCAGGTGCGAACTGTTTTCATCCTATCCCCAAGGGGATCACGCAAAACGTCCATCGGTGCCGCGCTGATTGCGCTTCATACCTTTGGCCCGGAGCGCGTCCCGAACGGCCAGACGGTCAGTGCGGCGGCCGACGCCAAGCAGGCGTTGATCGCCTATGACGAGGCGCTTGGCATCGTCCAGGCCATGCCCGAGGTCGCCGCGAAGCTTCAGGTGCGGGTGGGCACGCACAAGATCAGGCATCCGAAGAAGGGCGCAACCTACGAGTCGATCAGCTCGGACGGCGCGACCCAGCACGGCAGGACTGTCAACTTCCTGTTGTCGGATGAAATCCACGCATGGAAGAAACGGGATCTCTGGGAGGCGCTGAAAACTTCTCTGGCGAAGACGGCGGAGTCCCTGCACGTCATCACCACGACGGCGGGCCGCGGGCAGGACAATCTTGCGTTCGATCTAGTTTCTTACGCCCGCAAGGTGGCCGCCGACCCGTCCATCGATCCGTCGTTTCTGCCGGTTCTGTTCGAGCCGGACGTGGGCGCGGACTGGAAGGACGAGGCTCTATGGCATGAGGTCAACCCCGGCCTTGCGCTTGGC
This sequence comes from Mesorhizobium sp. SCN 65-20, assembly GCA_001724355.1. GTDB lineage: Bacteria > Pseudomonadota > Alphaproteobacteria > Rhizobiales > Rhizobiaceae > Aminobacter. Next base: position 30,948 of record MEEF01000034.1, read on the forward strand.
TATCCCGACCTCAAGGGCTTGCGGGCGATGGCTCGTGAGGCCGAAAACCGACCTGCGGATCAGGATGCCTTCAAGCAGTATCACCTGAATTTCTGGCCCGACCATTCCACGTCGCCCTTCGTCGACATGGCGACCTATGATGAGGGCAGCGCCCCGATCGACACGGACAGCCTGGCCGGCAAGGAATGCTGGCTTGCCGCGGACCTGTCGTCGAGCGGGGATCTGACCGTCGTCATCGCGGCCTTCCGTGACGGCGACAACACGATCATCGTGCCTCACTTTTTCTGCCCGAAGCAGAATCTGCGGCAGCGACAGGAAGCGACGGGCGCGCCATATGTGCGGTGGGCGGCCGATGGTCTGATTACGGCGACGGAGGGTAACGTCGTGGACTTCCGCGCGGTTGAGGACCGCATCCGCGAACTGTGCGAGCTATACGACGTGCAGGAGATCGCTTTCGACCCCGCGCTGGCTCGAAACGTCCTCAACAACCTTCTCGAGGACGGCTATCCGGCAATTGAGTTCCGGCAGGGTGCTCTGTCCATGATGCCGGCTATCGCCGAGATGGAGCGGGCCGTCATTGCCGGCAGGCTGAGGCACGGAGGGCACCCGATCCTCCGTTTTTGCGTGTCCAACTGCGAGGTTGAGACCAACAGCCACGGCCATAAGGTTCGGCTCCACAAGTCAAAGCGCTGGCTATCGATCGACGGGGCCGTGGCAGCCGCCATGGCGACGTACCGGGCCAGCCTGGGCGAGTCAGCCGAGGGCGGGAGCCTCTACGATGACGACGACTGGGAAGCTGCTATAAAGGCATTCGCATAACGGAGAGGAATGATGCAGATCGATCTAACAGACGAGGAGAAGACCTGGGTTGCGGAAATCCAGTTCGATCAATCCAAGGTGCACGATCATGAACATTGGAAGCAAAACAGCGAGATTGCTTACGATCTTATTCGCTCACTGCTTGAGCGGAGAGCCATACCGGCACATCGGTTGAAATATTTTATCGATCCGTACTTCAATCCAGGAGGAAGGGGTAAATCTCGCAAAGATCGGTTCCTCGAGAATGCCGGCTCGTACGAGGACATGTATCGCCACAATCATTTCCTCGCTTACCTTCGGTATTTTATCTTGGGGCCGGACCTGCCGCCCTCGCTGATGGAGGCTTTTGGGAAAGCCGTAAAGGCATGTGGGCCGGTCACGTCCGGAGATGTTGATCCGCTTCGAAAGAAGGCGAGAGCTCTTGCGCGCCAATATGCCTTGAACACGGCCGATGCCGATCGCTTCTACCAGTTGGCGCTGGAAACTATGGGGGCCAGTTCTTACGCCGAAGCGATATATCGGGCCGTGAAAGATGTGCGGTGACGGCCTAAGCTGCACGACCGCGGGAGCAGGTCGTCGATCTGCGCAGGGCCAAGACTACGAGGGTGATTTGATGGCGGGGAAGGGTTAGCCGAAAGATACGACCGGCACTGCACCAGCCCGATCACGCGACTGTGCGGTATGCCAAATCCGCCACTTGCGAACAGGCAATGCCGTGTCATCTTGGTTAACGCGGCCGCTACCACCGAGATCAGCCGCTATCGCATCAAAATCGCTGCCGCCACGTCCTGGGGCATCGAAACGTAAGATAGCAGCATTGGGCTGAATAAAGAGCACTTTCAGCGTGTTTTCGAGATTCTGGTTCTTCGGAAATGACTCGTCACCATACTCGGGCTCGATCATCCAATTGGTTCCGTAAGAGTGGCACACCGCGTTCGAGGAGGCGTTGAACCAGATCGGGTAGTCGTTCTCGCCAGATTTCAGTGCGCCAACAAGGATACCTCCACCATCGGTGCGAAGGATATTGATGCAAACCGCCAAGCCACCACGAATATTCATTCGGAATAGTTCGCCCGGCGTCGTGTCGGCGATCGTTTTCCGCTCCAGGTAGTCTAGAATCTCTGCCATGATCTTCCCCTGTCAGCGCAACACTATCGTGGGTTGGCTGGTGGTCAAGGTGCTTCGCTGAAGGTGTGTTGCGAAGGCTGGCTCGTGCACCT
>MEEF01000035.1 GCA_001724355.1 Mesorhizobium sp. SCN 65-20
GGGCGAGCGCAACGCGCTGCCGCTGGCCGCCCGAAAGCTGCCCCGGCTTGCGGCTGCCGTAGCCGGGCAGGTGCACCAGCTTGAGTGCGTCTTCGGCCTCGCTCAGGCGCTGTTCCTTGCCGACGCCCTTGACCATCAGCCCGTAGGCGACGTTGTCGAGCACGTTGAGATGCGGGAACAGCGCGTAGTCCTGGAACACGGTGTTGACGTTGCGCCGGTAGGGCGGCACGCCCTCGGCGCGGTCGCCGAAGATCGAGATGCTGCCCGACGTCGGCTGCTCGAAGCCGGCGATCAGCCTGAGGCAGGTGGTCTTGCCGGACCCCGACGGCCCCAGCATGGCGAAGAACTCGCCCGGCTTGATTTCGAGGTCGACCGCATCCACGGCGCGCACGGCGCCGAAGTGACGCGAGACTTTCTGGAATGAGACAGCTGGGGTCATGTCGTTGTCCGACTCTTCAGATATAGAGGGGCGCCGCCCCTCATCCGCCTGCCGGCACCTTCTCCTAGTCGAAACCGGGAGAAGGGCAAGGCGATGACATGGCCAACCTCCCTTTTGTGGGAAGGTCGCGCCGAAGGCGCGGATGGGGGGTAGATGCACCATGTGGCACACCCACACCCCGGCGCCACGCGTCGTCCCGTCCCGCAAGGGGGGGTAGGGCTCAGCGGCCGCCGATCACGCCGATATAGTCCGACACCCAGCGGTAATAGGGCACGCACTGGTCGTTCTGGCTGGCGCATTTCGACACCGGCGTCTTCCAGAACCTGATCTTGGCGAAGTCCTCGAAGCCGTTGGGCTTGCAGCCCTCGTCACCGAGCAGCGCATTGCCCTGGCAGGCCGCCGGCACAGTCGGGTTGGAGCCGAACCAGGAAGCGAGGTCGCCCTGCAGCTTCGGGTTCAGCGAGTGCTCGAGCCACATATAGGCGCAATTCGGATTGGCGGCATCGACATGCATCATCGTCGTGTCCGCCCATCCCGTCGCACCCTCTTCCGGCACGGTCGAGGCGACCGGCTGCTTTTCGGAGGCCAGAAGGTTGACCTGGAACGGCCACGAACCGGAGGCCACCACGCCCTCGTTCTTGAAGTCGTCGACCTGGATCATGGCGTCGTGCCAATAGCGGCCGACGAGCGTGCGCTGCTGGCGCAGCAGGTCGAGGGCGGCCTTGTACTGGTCCTCGTTGAGCTCGTAGGGATCCTTGATGCCGAGCTCGGGCTTGTGGGCCATCAGGTAGTTGGCGGCGTCGGCGATGTGGATGGCGCCATCATACGCCTGGACGCGGCCCTTGTTGGACTTGCCGTCGGGCAGGTTCATCTCCTCGAAGACGACGTTCCAGCTCTTGGGCGCCTCCTTGAAGACGTTGGTGTTGTACATCAGCACGTTCGGACCCCACTGGTAGGGCACGCCGTAGTGCTTGCCGTCGACGGTGAACCAGGGCGCATCCTTGAGGCGCTCGTCGATCGTCGACCAGCTCTTGATGAGGTCGGTGTTGATCTGCTGGACGCGCTTGCCGGCGACCAGCCGCAGCGATGCGTCGCCCGAGGCGGTGACAAGGTCGAACCCGCCCTCGTTCATCAGCGCGACCATCTCGTCCGAGGTGGCAGCGGTCTTGACGTTGACCTTGCAGCCAGTCTGCTTTTCGAAATCCGTCACCCAGTCGTAGTTCTTGTCGGTCTCGCCGCGCTCGATGTAGCCGGGCCAAGCGATGATGTTGAGCTGGCCTTCACCCTTGCCAACCTCCTTCAGCATCTCCTGCGCCAAGGCCTGGCCGGAAAAGCTGCACGCCAAGGCTATGGCCGTGCAGGATTTCAGAATTGATTTCATGTCGATCCTCCCATCAGGGACCGCTTCCTCGGCGGTGTTGCCCTGAATGGAGCGTGCGGCGAAAGCGTCGGTTTCGCAAATTCATTCGAAAGAAGGGTGATATCGGTTTTTCCGATACCGCATGCCGTCACAGCTTCTGGCGGACGGTCCTCTGTCCTTGGGCAATGCCGATGAAATCGCGTGCGGCGGCCGGAAGCGAGGATCCCCGTCGCCAGACCATGCCGACCTGCACGACGGGAAGCGAGCCCGACACGTCGCGGGATTCGATGCGGTCGCCTTCGAGCGACCATGGCCGGTAGACGAGGTCGGGCAGGAGCGCCACGCCTGCGCCGGTGGCTACCAGCGAGCGCACTGCCTCGACGGAGCGGGTGCGGAAGGCGACATGCGGCTTGGCCCCAATGGCCGAAAGCAGCTTGCCGGTGTTCTCCTCGATCTCGTCGACCGACAGCATGATCAGCGGTTCGGTGGCGATGTCACCGACGCCGATGATCTCGGCGGAGGCCAGAGGATGGCCGAGCGGCAGCCAGAGACGATAGGCCGAGACCTCGAGGATTTCCGACTGCAGCGCCATGCGGTCGCGCAGGTTTGAGGTCACCATGACGGCGACGTCGAGCTTGCCGCCCACGAGCAGGTGCTCGAGATAGTCGCCATTGTCCTCGATGGCCGAGATGTCGACCGCCGGATGCGCCCGCCGATAGCGGGCCAGAAGGTCCGACAGCACATAGCCGGCAACCAGGGAAGTGACCCCTAGCTTGAGCTGGCCGGTGGTCGGGGCATGACCGCCGAAGAATGTGCGGCGGGCGTCCGACACGTCGGCCAGGATCTTGGTGGCGTGACGCAGGAACTGGTGGCCCTTGTGGGTGATGTTGAGGCCGCGTGGATGGCGCTCGAACAGTTCGACGCCGAGGTCGGCCTCCAGTTCCCTGATCGCCTCGGTGACCGACGACTGCGAGATCGACAGGTTCTGCGCCGCGCGCGAGATCGTGCCCTGCTCGGCGACGGCGACGAAGAACTGCAACTGGCGAAGCGTGAAGGCCATGGCGCGGACTAAACAGGGCGGGAAGGAATTTGGGAAGGGGGAGCCATTCCGTCGCGCTTCAGCCGGCGCTAATAATGAGCGCGTGAAACGAATGGAGGATTGCTATGCATCGCCGCCAGTTTCTCGCATCCGCTGTCGCAACCGCCGCGCTGGTCGCCACAGCCCCTGCCTGGGCGCAGGAGGCGCCGCAGGCTGTCGTCGAGGCCTATCTCGCGGCCTGGAACGCTCATGACTCGGCCAAGGCCGCCGAGCTTTTCGCCGACAACGTCGTCTACTACGATGCTTCGGTCGGCAAACCCGTCGAGGGCAAGGACGCCGCCAAGTCCGGCGTGATCGACAATTTCCTCAAGGCCGTGCCGGATGCGGTCTGGACCATGAAGGGCAAGCCGGTCGTGCAGGACGACCGCGTGTCGTTCGAATGGGAGTTCTCCGGAACCAACAGCGGCGACTGGGCCGACGGCACCAAGGCGACCGGCAAGAAGTTCTCCTTCACAGGCGCCTCGATGTTTTCGGTCAAGGACGGCAAGATCGTGAGCCAGAGCGATTATTACGACGCGCTGGGCTTCTACAAGCAGCTGGGGCTGATGTAGCCGGTCAGGCGATGCCGTACTGGGTCATGAATGCCGCCATGCGCTCGACGGCGAGGTCCGGCTTGTCCAGCACATTGGCCTGGTCGGCGAGACGGAGGATGTCGGCATAGTGGAGCGCGCCGCGCGCGGACTGCATTCCGGCGGGCATGGTGAAGTGGCCCTGGTGGCCGTTGAGCCAGGCGAGGAAGACGACGCCGGCCTTGTAGTACTGGGTCGGCGCCTCGAAAATCTTACGCGACAGCGGCACCGTCGGCTCGATGGCGCCGCGGAAGGTGGTGAGGTCGTTGCGCGCGAGCGCTGACAATGCCTTGGAGGCTTGCGGCGCAACCGCATCGAAAATGCCGAGCAGAGCATGGCTGTGGTGCGTGCCGTCACCCTCGATCAGGGCGGCATAGTTGAAGTCGTCGCCGGTGAAGCAGATCACGCCGTCGGGCAGGCGGCGGCGCAACTCGACCTCGTAAGCCTGGTCGAGCAGCGAGATCTTGATGCCTTCGACCTTGTCCTTGTGGTCGGCGATGATGGAGAGAACCGTTTCCAGCGTGTCCTCGAAGCGGTCGCCGCCCCAGTAGCCGCCGAGCTCTGGGTCGAACATGTCGCCCAGCCAGTGGAGGACGACCTTGTCTCTGGCCTGGCCGAGGATGCGGCCATAGACCTTGCGATAGTCGTCGGGGGACTTGGCGACGTGGGCAAGCGCCCGGCTCGCCATCATGATGGCACGGCCGCCATGCTGCTCGATAAAGCCGAGTTGTTCCTCATACGCTGAGATCACGTCGTCGAGCGAGCGCGCGTCGCGCTTGTCCAACTGGTCGGTGCCGGCGCCGCAGGCGAGGTCGGCGCCGGGAACGGTGCGCGCTTCGGCGAGTGAGCGTCGGATCAACTCCTGCGCGCCGGCCCAGTCGAGCCCCATGCCACGCTGCGAAGTGTCCATCGCCTCCGCGATCTTGAAGCCGAGAGACCAGAGATGATGGCGGAAGGCCATGGTCGCATCCCAGTCGATGGCCGGGCTGTTCCAGGGCGTGGCGTCGGCCCAGGGATCGGAGACGACATGGGCCGCAGCATAGGCGATGCGGTTGAAAATGGGGGTCGTTGCCGGCCGTTCGGTCGGCGTGCCCGAGAGGGCGTAGGTCTCAATGGTGCGGTCCGCCCGCGGAAGTTTGACGTGCCTGGCCATGGGTTCCTCCCCTGATCGGCTGCATCTCGTAATTTAGAACGTTCCAAATTTCAAGTTGGAATTTTGCATCGGACTTGGCAGAGGCCGCGCTGCGGGATGGACCTGATCGCCTCCCTGACGATTCGGGACGTTGTAAATGTAGTAAATCGTTTGAATTGCCGGATTGTGCACAATTTCAGCATTCTAGTGGCTAGGTCGTTCCGTTTGCCGCACAGGCAAGAATGGCCGCACCATCGATCTTCCTCGCTTGACAGTTTGGAACGTTCCAATTATTGGACTCGCAAAACGGGCCGTAGATGCCCACCTGCAAGCCCTTCTGGGAGGATGGCGTTGAAGCAGCCGAAAGTGACAGTCGTCGATGTTGCGCGCGCCGCCGGCGTGTCGAAGTCGACCGTGTCGCTGGTCCTCCAGGGCAGCTCGCTGGTCAACGAGGCGACCCGAGCCAGGGTAGGCGCCGTCATTCGCGAGCTCGGCTATGTCTACAACCGCAGCGCCGCCAACCTGCGCCAGTCGAAATCCAAGATCGTCGGCATCGTCGTCAACGACCTGACCAACAGCTTCTTCGCAGAGCTCGCGGTCGGCATGGACATGGTCGTGCAGTCGGCCGGCTACATCCAGTTCATGGCCAATTCGGCCGAGAATGCCGACCGCCAGGCCGAGGTGATCGCCTCGATGCGCGAGCACGGCATGGCCGGGCTGATCCTGTCGCCGGCGCGCGGCACCACGGCCGCCGATCTCAGGCCGCTGGTCGACAGCGGCATCCCGGTGGTGTTGGTGGCGCGCAACGTGCCCGGACTCAAGGTTTCCTCCGTCGTTTCCGACGGCCATGCGGGAGCGGCTGCGGCCGTGCAGCACCTGATCGATCTCGGCCATCGCCGCATCGCCTTCCTCGGCGGCTTCAACGACACCGCCGTTTTCGACGAGCGCATGCGCGGCTATCGCGATGCGATGCATGAGGCCGGGCTGAACGGTTCCGACGAACTGGTGTTCAGCTCCGCCCCGTCGCGTGCCGGCGGCGTTGCGGCGGTGGAGCGGCTGCTGTCGACTGCCGACAGGCCGACGGCGGCACTGTGCTTCAACGATGCCGTGGCCTTTGGTGCCTGCGATGGCCTGCGTAGCGCCCGCATCGAGCCGGGCGTCGATTTCGGCGTCATCGGCTTCGACGACGTGATCGAGGCCAAGACCGCGGTGCCGGCGCTGACGACCGTTTCGGTCGACCCGCAGGGCATGGGCCGGCGGGCGGCGCAGCTGCTGCTCAAGCAAATCAATTCAGGCGATTTCGAGCACGAGGCGCTGGTCGCCTCGGTGCGGCTGGTGGTGCGCGAGAGCTGCGGTGCTGCGCAGCGGATGAAGCGAGAGGCGGTGACGGCATGACATGCTGGGGTCTGATCGGGGCGAGCACCATCGCCAGGGAATGGGTCATCGGTGCCATCCGTGCGACCGGCGGCGAAGTCGTGTCTGTCATGAGCACCAATGCGGAGCGCGGCCGGGCCTATGCCCAAGCGAACGGCATCGCGAAGTCGGTGACGTCGCTTGAGGACATCGTCGGCGATGCCGGCGTCGATTCGGTCTACATCTCGACCACCAACGAACTGCACCTGGAGCAGGCGATTGCAGCGGCTAAAGCCGGCAAGCATGTGCTGTGCGAGAAGCCGCTGGCGCTGACGCTCGACGACGCGCAGGCGATGGTGAAGGCCGCGCGCGAGGCGGGGGTGGTGCTGGGTACCAATCATCATCTGCGCAATGCCGCGAGCCACCGGGCAATGCGCGATGCGATTGCCGAGGGCCGCATCGGCAAACCGCTGGCGGCGCGCGTGTTCCACGCGGTCTACCTGCCTCCGCATCTGCAGGGCTGGCGGCTCGACAAGCCGCAGGCCGGGGGCGGGGTGATCCTCGACATCACCGTGCATGACGCCGATACGCTGCGCTTCGTGCTGGGCGACGATCCGGTGGAGGCCATCGCGCTGAGCCAAAGCGGCGGCATGGGGCAGGCGGGGCTGGAAGACGCCGTCATGGGCGTGCTGCGCTTCAAGTCGGGTGTGATCGCCCAGTTCCACGACGCCTTCACCGCCAAATTCGCCGAAACGGGGTTCGAGGTGCATGGCACCGAGGGTTCGCTGATCGCGCGCAACGTCATGACGCAGAAGCCGGTGGGCTCGGTCGTGCTGCGCAATGCCGAGGGCGAACACGAGCTCAAGCTCGACCAGCGCAATCTCTATGAGGCAGGCTTGCAGTCATTCCACGATGCCGTCGCCGGCAAGGGCAAGCCTTCGGCGACGGGCGAGGACGGCGTGTGGTCGCTGGCGACGGGGCTTGCCGTGGTCAAGTCTGCGGCGACCGGCAAGGCAATCGCCATCGAGGCGGGGCTCTGACCATGGGCAAGCATATCACCCCGGCCCAAGCCGCTGCGCTCATTCCCGATGGAGCCGTCGTGTCGGTGTCGTCGTCGAGCGGGCTCGGCTGCCCCGATTTGATGCTGAAGGCAATCGGCGAACGTTTTGAGGCGACCGGCCATCCGCGCGATCTGACGACGCTGCACCCCATCGCCGCCGGCGACATGAGCGGCATTAGGGGTGTCGACTACATCGCCAGGAAGGGGCTCTTGAAGAAGATCATCGGCGGCTCCTATCCGTCGGGTCCGTCGAGCGCCGAGCCGCCGCTGATCTGGCAGATGATCGGCAATGAGGAGGTGGCTGCCTACAACGTGCCCTCGGGCATCATGTTCGACATGCATCGCGAGGCCGCTGCCAAGCGTCCGGGCGTGATGACCAAGGTCGGGCTCGACACATTCGTCGATCCGGACCGGCAGGGCTGCGCCATGAATGCGCGGGCTGCGGCCGAACCGCTGGTCAAGAAAGTCAATTTCGAGGGCGAGGACTGGCTCTATTTCCCGGCGATCAAGCCTGAGGTGGCAATCATCCGGGCGACGACCGCGGACGAGCGCGGCAACCTGACTTACGAGCACGAGGGCGCCTATCTCGGCGGTCTCGACCAGGCGCTCGCCGCCCGCAACAATGGCGGCATCGTCATTGCCCAGGTGAAGCGCATCACCAAGGACGGCTCGCTGCGCCCGCACGACGTGCGCGTGCCCGGCATGCTGGTCGACTACATCGTCGTCGACCCCGAGCAGAAACAGACGACGCAGACGGCCTACGACCCGGCGATCTCGGGCGAGATCATGCGGCCGCTCGACAGCTTTCGCGTGCCCGAGTTCAACATCCAGAAGGTGATTGCGCGCCGCGTGGCGCAGGAGCTTGAGGCGGGCAGCGCCGTCAATCTCGGCTTCGGCATCTCGGCCAACGTGCCGCGCATCCTGCTGGAAGAGGGCCTACACGGCGAGGTGACCTGGGTGATCGAGCAGGGAGCTGTCGGCGGCGTGCCGCTGCTCGACTTCGCCTTCGGCTGCGCGTCGAACGCCGACGCCTTCATGCCGTCGCCCTACCAGTTCACCTATTTCCAGGGCGCGGGTTTCGACGCCTCGCTGCTGTCTTTCCTCGAGATCGACCGCAGCGGCTCGGTCAACGTCTCCAAGCTCAGCTTCCGGCCGCATGTGACGGCGGGCGCGGGCGGCTTCGTCGACATCACGGCAAGGGCCAAGAAGATCGTCTTCTCCGGCATGTTCAATGCTGGCGCCAAGCTCGATGTCGCTGGCGGCAAGCTGGTGATCGACAAGGAAGGCAAGCTCAAGAAGCTGGTCAATGAGGTCGAGCACGTCACCTTCTCGGGCCGGCGCGGCGTCGAGCAGGGCCAGGACATCACCTATGTCACCGAGCGCTGCGTGATGAAGCTGACGCCTCAGGGCATCGTACTGACCGAGATTGCGCCTGGCGTCGAGTTGCAGGCGCATATCCTCGACCAGTCGGAGTTTCCGCTGATCGTTTCGGACAAGTTGAAGCAGATGGATTCTGCGTTGTTTGCCGAGGCGCCGATCGGGCTCAAGCTGCCACGCAAGCCGGTGCGGAAGCTGGAGGCTGCCCATGGCTGACCAGCGCATCAAGGTCGAGTTCGACGGTCCCGTCGCGATCATCACGGCGGCCAGGCCGGACAAGCTCAACGCCTTCGACATCGACATGCTGAAGGCACTGTCTCAGGCCTGCGACGAGGTCGAGGCCAATGCGGACATCCGCGTCGCCATCCTCACCGGCGAGGGCAAGGCGTTCTCGGCGGGCGGCGACATCAAGGCCTGGGGCGGCATGACGCCCAACGAGTTCGGCCATGCCTGGGTGCGCTTCGGCCACCGCGTGTTCGAACGGCTGGCGACTTTGCGCATGCCGCTGATCGCCGCCATCAACGGCCACGCGCTGGGCGGCGGACTGGAGCTGGCTGTAGCCGCCGATATCCGCATCGCCGAGCGGCATGTGAAGATCGGGTTGCCGGAGACCGGGCTCGGCATGGTGCCCGGCTGGTCGGGCACACAGCGGCTGGTGCGCCGCGCGGGTGCGCAGGTGGTGCGCAGAATGGCACTGGGCGGCGAGGTGTTTTCCGCCGACGAGGCAGCAGCGCTCGGGCTGGTCGACCATGTGGTCGAGACCGGCGGGGCCGTGGCTGCCGCGCGCGACTATGCGGCCAGGATTGCGGCACGCGGCCCGGCTGCGGTCGAGGTCGCGAAGCTGATGATCGCGACCGCGAATGGCGAAGACAATGGCACCGCCGTAGAGGCGCTGGGCTCCATCCTCATGGCCAAGACCGGCGATCTCAAGGAAGGGCTTGCGGCCTTCAGCGAGAAGCGTGCCGCCAAATTTTCGGGAGAATGGTGATGACGGTGCTGATGCGTCCCAAGCCGCTCGACGGCTTCAAGGTCCGCGAATTCAAGATGCTGATCGACGGCAAGTGGACCGGCGGCGCCGAAGGGCGGACCATCGAGCGCGCCAGCCCCGGCCATGGCGCGGTGGTCAGCCGCTATGAAGCTGCCACCGCGGTCGATGCGAACCGGGCGATTGCGTCCGCGCGCAAGGCTTTCGACGAGGGGCACTGGCCACGCATGACCGGCGCCGAGCGTTCGCGCGTCCTGCTGTGTGCCGCCGACATCATCGACGAGCGTGCCGACGAACTCGCCTTTCTCGACTGCATCGAATCCGGCAAGCCGATCTCGCAGGCCAAGGGCGAACTGGGCGGTGCCGTCGACATCTGGCGCTATGCGGCGGCGCTTGCCCGCGACCTGCATGGCGAGAGCTACAACACGCTGGGCGACGGCACGCTGGGCGTGGTGCTGCGCGAGGCGATCGGCGTGGTGTCGATCATCACGCCGTGGAATTTTCCGTTCCTGATCGTCAGCCAGAAGCTGCCTTTCGCGCTCGCCGCCGGCTGCACGGCGGTGGTCAAGCCGTCGGAGCTCACCTCAGGATCGACATTGGTGCTGGGTGAAATCCTGGAGGCCGCAGGCGTTCCGGCCGGCGTGGTCAATATCATTGTCGGCACCGGCCCGGAGGCGGGTGCCCCGCTCACCAGCCACCCCGATATCGACATGGTGTCGTTCACCGGCTCGACCGGTGTGGGCCGGTTGACCATGGCCAACGCCGCGCAGACTTTGAAGAAGGTGTCGCTGGAGCTTGGCGGCAAGAACCCGCAGATCGTCTTCCCCGACGCCAATCTCGACGACTTCATCGATGCTGCAGTGTTCGGCGCCTACTTCAACGCGGGCGAGTGCTGCAACGCCGGCTCGCGCCTGATCGTGCATCGCGACATCGCCGAGGAAGTGACCGGCCGCGTCGCAGCACTTTCGGCCAAGGTCAAGGTCGGCGATCCGCTCGACCCCTCGACGCAGGTTGGTGCTATCATCACCCCGCAGCATCTTGCGAAGATCGTCACTTACGTGAAAGGTGCGAGCGACAATGGCGCTGATGTCGCCATCGGCGGTTCGGCCGCCGATCTCGGCATCGGCCAGTTCATGGAACCGACGATCCTGTCGTCGGTCGCCCCCGACATGGCGGTGGCGAAGGAGGAGGTGTTCGGACCGGTGCTTTCGGTGCTTGCCTTCGAGACCACTGACGAGGCGATCCGCATCGCCAATTCAATCGACTATGGCCTGTCGGCCGGCGTGTGGAGCCGTGATTTCGACACCTGCCTGTCCGTCGGACGCCGCGTGCGAGCCGGCACCATCTGGATGAACACCTTCATGGACGGCGCGGCAGAGCTGCCCTTCGGCGGCTACCGCCAGTCGGGCATCGGCCGCGAACTCGGCCGGCATGCGGTGGAGGACTATACGGAGACCAAGACGCTGAACATGCACATCGGCGCGCGGACGGGCCATTGGATGCCGAAGGAGGCACGTGCCTGACGCAGAGGAGGAATTCCCAGAGGCGGGGCCGAAGGGAAATGTGTCACGCAATCATGCGTGAGGAACTTGCAACCCGGGAGGAACTGGAATGCGTAAGTTTTTGATGAGTACGGCGGCCATTGCGACGTTGTTCGCGGCCCCGGTGCCGCTGGCGTTCGCCGACGAGAGCGTCGAAGTGCTGCACTGGTGGACCTCGGGCGGCGAGGCCGCGGCGCTCGACGTTCTCAAGAAGAATCTCGAAGGCCAGGGCGTGACCTGGAAGGACATGCCGGTGGCCGGCGGCGGCGGCGAAGCTGCGATGACCGCGCTGCGTGCCCGCGTCACGGCAGGCGATCCGCCTACGGCCGTGCAGGCGCTGGGCTTCGACATCACCGACTGGGCCAAGCAGGGCGTGGTGGGCGATCTCGGTGAAGTGGCCGACAAGGAAGGCTGGGACAAGGTCGTTCCGGCGGCGCTGCAGAACTTCGCCAAATATGACGGCAAGTGGATCGCAGCTCCCGTGAACGTCCACTCGACCAACTGGGTGTGGATCAACAAGAAGGCGCTCGACGCCGCCGGCGGCAAGGCTCCCGAGACCTGGGACGAACTCATCGTCGTGCTCGACAAGATGAAGGCCAACGGCATCAGCCCGCTCGGCCATGGCGGCCAGGCCTGGCAGGACGCCACGATCTTCGACGCGGTCGTGCTGTCGCTCGGCACGGATTTCTACAAGCAGTCGATGATCGACCTCGACCCTGCGGCACTGGGCGGCGACAAGATGGTCGAGGCCTTCGACCGCATGGCCAAGCTCAAGACCTATGTCGACCAGGACTTCTCCGGCCGTGACTGGAACCTGGCTTCGGCGATGGTCATCGAGGGCAAGGCCGGCATGCAGATGATGGGTGACTGGGCCAAGGGCGAGTTCCTCAAGGCCGGCCAGAAGCCGGGCACCGACTTCGTCTGCATCCGCTTCCCCGGCACGCAGGGCGCCGTCACCTTCAACTCCGACATGTTCATGATGTTCAAGGTCGGCGACGACAAGAAGGCGGCACAGATGAAGATGGCCTCGGACATCGAGGATCCGGGCTTCCAGTCGTCCTTCAACGTGGTCAAGGGCTCGGTGCCGGCGCGCACCGACGTGCCGGACACCGCCTTCGACGATTGCGGCAAGAAGGGCATCAAGGACCTGGCCGAAGCCAGCACCAGCGGCAAGCTGTTCGGCTCGATGGCGCATGGCTACGCGGCTCCGGCAGCGGTCAAGAACGCGCTCTATGACGTCGTGACCCGCAACTTCAACGGCGAACTCGACTCGAAGGCGGCCGCCGCCGCGCTGGCCGAAGCGATCGCAGCTGCCAAGGGCTGATCGCCTGCTTTCGTGCCCCGGCTTCGGCCGGGGCACATCCTGACCTGACAACCCAGAGGCTGGACCCATGGCCGATCTCACCACGACCGCACCCCGCGCGGTAACGAACCCGCGCGCGACGTTGCAGGACCTGCTGCCGAAGATCGTGCTGGCGCCGAGCTTCGCGTTGATCCTGATCTTCGTCTACGGCTTCATCGTCTTCACGGCCTTCCTGTCGTTCTCCGGCTCGAAGCTGCTGCCCGATTTCTCGACCTGGGTCGGCCTCAACAACTACGTGCGCCTGTTCAACCACCCGAACTGGATCACCGCGCTCAAGAACCTCGCGATCTTCTCGACGCTCTACATCGTCGTCTGCAGCGCGATCGGGCTGGCTCTGGCGATCTTCCTCGACCAGAAGATCCGCGGCGAGGGCGTACTCAGGCCGATCTACCTCTACCCGATGGCGCTGTCCTTCATCGTCACCGGCGTTGCCTGGAAATGGTTCCTGGACCCCGGCATCGGCCTCGAGCACGTGATGCAGTCGTGGGGCTGGGAGAGCTTCTCGTTCCGCTGGATCAAGGACGGCAAGATGGCGATCTACACGATCGTGATCGCCGCCGTCTGGCAGTCGTCCGGCTTCGTCATGGCGATGTTCCTCGCGGGGCTCCGCGGCGTCGACAATGAGATCATCAAGGCGGCCCAGATCGACGGCGCATCGACGCTGACGATCTATCGCCGCATCATCATTCCGCTGATGCGCCCGGTGTTCCTGTCGGCATTCGTGGTGCTCGCCCACCTCGCCATCAAGTCCTACGACTTGGTGGTGGCGATGACCGACGGCGGCCCCGGCACCGCGACTTGGACGCCAGCGCTGTTCATGCAGAAATTCACCTTCGGCCGCAACGAAATGGGCATGGGTGCGGCCTCGGCGATCATCATGATGATGATGATCTTCGCCATCATCGTGCCCTATCTCTACTCGGAACTGGGGAAGAAGAAATGAGCGCCGCTTCCCAGGACGTCGCCACCCGCAACGGTATTTTTGCCCGAGCCTTCATCTATGCCGTGCTGATCCTGTTTGCGGTCTATTACCTGCTGCCGCTCTACGTGATGATCGTAAATTCGCTGAAGCCGCTGGACGAGATCCGCCAGGGCAACATGCTGGCGCTGCCGCAGCAGTGGACGATCGCGCCATGGCTGTCGGCGTGGTCTACGGCACAGATCGGCGTGCAGCCGACGGGCCTCAAGCCCTATTTCCTCAATTCGGTGATGATGGTGGTGCCGGCTGTCGCCATCTCGACCATCCTCGGCGCGCTCAACGGCTACGTGCTGACCAAGTGGCGCTTCAAGGGCGACAACATCGTCTTCGGCATGATGCTGCTGGCCTGCTTCATCCCGTTCCAGATCGTGCTGATCCCCTCGGCCCGCATCCTCGGCCTCACCGGGCTTGCCGGCACCATCACCGGGCTGGTGCTCATCCATGCCATCTACGGCCTCGGCTTCACCACGCTGTTCTTCCGCAACTACTACGAGGCGTTCCCGACCGAACTGGTACGGGCGGCACAGATCGACGGCGCGAGCTTCTTCCAGATATTCCGCCGTATCCTTCTGCCATCATCGGGGCCGATCATCGTCGTCACGGTGATCTGGCAGTTCACCAACATCTGGAACGACTTCCTGTTTGGCTCGTCGTTCTCGGGGTTCAATTCGATCCCGATCACGGTGGCGCTGAACAACCTGGTCAACTCGTCGACGGGCGTGAAGGAATACAACGTCCACTTCGCGGGCGCGATCCTTGCCGCCCTGCCCACCCTCATCGTCTACATCGTCTCCGGACGCTATTTCGTGCGCGGCCTGATGGCCGGCGCGGTCAAGGGGTAAGCCCATGTCGTTCCTCAAGATCAACAATCTCTACAAAAACTACGGCCAGGTGGAGATCCTCAAGGACATCAACATCGAGATCGACAAGGGCGGCTTCCTCGTGCTCGTCGGCCCCTCTGGTTGCGGCAAGTCCACGCTGCTCAACACCATTGCCGGGCTGGAGCCGATCACCTCGGGCGACATCGCCATCAACGGCAAGTCGGTCAACGGCCTGCATCCGTCGAAGCGCGACATCGCCATGGTGTTCCAGTCCTATGCGCTCTACCCGAACATGACGGTGGCGGGGAACATCGCCTTCGGCATGGAGATCCGCGGCGTGCCGAAGGACGAGCGCGACAAGGCGATCAAGCAGGTGGCCGACATCCTGCAGATCGGGCACCTGCTCGACCGCAAGCCGAGCCAGCTCTCGGGCGGCCAGCGCCAACGCGTCGCCATGGGTCGGGCGCTGGTGCGCAATCCGCAGGTGTTCCTGTTCGACGAGCCTCTGTCCAACCTCGACGCCAAGCTGCGCGTCGACATGCGCACCGAAATCAAGCGCCTGCACCAGCGCATGAAGACGACCATCGTCTACGTCACCCACGACCAGATCGAGGCGATGACGCTGGCCTCCAAGATCGCCGTGCTGAAGGACGGCATCCTGCAGCAGTTCGGCACGCCGGCCGAGATCTACAACAGCCCTGCCAACATGTTCGTCGCCGACTTCATGGGCTCGCCGGCGATGAACCTGCTTTCGGCGCGGCTGGAAGGCGGTGCGGGCGGGCTGAATGTCGTGCTCGACCGTCCGAGCGAACAGCCGTTGGCGCTGCCGATCAAGACGGCCAACGGTGCGCTCGGCGCCTATTCGGGCAAGGAGATCATCTTCGGGGTTCGCCCGGAAGCATTGACCGATCCCGACGGTGCGGATCGCAACGCCAAGTCGCTGGCCGAGGGCGAATGCCTGATCGAGGTGGTGGAACCGGCGGGCTCCGACACCTTCGCGGTCACCAAGCTTGGCGGCAAGGAGGTGGTGGCGCGGCTGCGGGCGGACGCCGCCATCCATGCCGGCCAGAAGACCAAGCTCGCCTTCAATCTCGACAAGGCGGTGTTCTTCGACCCCAAGAGCCAGTTGCGCATCGTCTGACATGTCCGGACAGCCCGACATCGTCATCATCGGTTCGGGGGTCGGAGGCGCCACAATCGCCGCAGGGCTCGCCGCGACCGGTGCTGAAATCCTCGTGCTCGAGGCCGGCGGCCACATCGAGGACCGGCCGGAGAACCGCGACCAGCGCGCAATCTTCCAGCGCGGCCATTTCCGCCCCAAGGAGACCTGGTACGAGGCCGACGGTACCGGCTTCAACCCCGGCAACTACTATAATGTCGGCGGCAATTCGAAGTTCTACGGGGCGGTGCTGACGCGCTATCGCCGCGAGGATTTTGACGAGATGCGGCATCTCGATGGCGTGTCGCCGGCGTGGCCGTTCCCCTATGAGGAACTGGAGCCATGGTATGGGCTGGCCGAACAGCTCTACCAAGTGCGCGGCGCACTGGGGGAGGACCCGACGGAACCTGCGCACTCCAGCGGCTATCCGTATACGCCTGTCGCCGACGAACCGGCGATCGCCGGCGTGCGCGCCAGGCTGAAGTCCAAGGGCGTGCATCCCTATTCGCTGCCGCTCGGCGTCGACATCGAGCGCTGGCTGGCCAAGGGCAAGACGCCGTGGGACGCGCATCCCAACAGCTTCGACGGCAAGATGGACGCGGAGACGACGGCTCTGGCCGCCGCGCTCAAGCATGAGAACGTGAAGCTCCAGACCGGCTCGCGCGTGACACGGCTGGAGGCGGCACCGGACGGCCGGATCGCTGCAGTTCACTATGTCCGCAACGGTGAGGCATCGGTGCTGAGGCCTAGGCTAGTGATCCTGGCTGCGGGCGCGGTGCAATCGGCAGTGCTTTTGCTGCGCTCGGCCAACGATGCCAATCCGACCGGACTCGCCAATCGCTCCGACCAGGTCGGCCGCAACTTCATGAACCACAACTCGACGGCGGTGATCGCGGTCAGCCCCTGGTTCCGCAACGACTCGGTCTACCAGAAGACCTTCGGCTTCAACGACTTCTACCTCTCCGACGGCGAGGGCGGACCACCGCTGGGCAACGTCCAACTGCTCGGGCGCATCTCGGGCACCATCCTCAAGGGCGCGATGCCTGCCGTGCCGGAGTGGCTGCTGAACCGCATCACGGCGCATTCGATCGATTTCTACGCCATGAGCGAGGACCTGCCGTCGCCGGAAAGCCGGATCATGGTCGACGGCGACCGCATCGTGCTGAAATGGGTGCGCAGCAACTGGGAGGCACATGAGCGGCTGGTGGCCAAGCTCAAGGACGTGCTGCGCAGCGTGGGCTTTCCGGTCGTGGTCTCCCGCGCATTCGACAAGCGTACGCCGTCGCACCAGTGCGGCACGGTGCGCATCGGCACCGATCCGAAGGACGCGCCGCTCGACGTGTTCTGCCGCGCCTTCGACCATCCCAACCTGTTCGTAGTCGATGCCAGCTTCCTGCCGACGTCGGCGGCGGTCAACCCGGCGCTGACGATCGCAGCGCAAGCGCTGCGCGTCGCCGACCACATCGCGCAAAGGGATCTTGCTGCATGAGCGCCAACGCCAAACCCGTGGCCATAGTCACCGGCGCACGCCGCGGCATCGGGCTTGCCGTGGCCAAGGCCTTGGCGGAGGCAGGCTTCGATCTCGCCATCACCGACCGTGAGGAGGATCAGGCAGCGGCGGACGCGGTGTCGGGCCTCGAAAAGCACGGCGCGAAAGTGCTGTTCGTCGCCTCGGACCTTGCCGAAATAGAGGGGCATGCCGAGACGGTCGAGAAGATCGTCGCTCACTTTGGCCGGCTCGACTGCCTGGTCAACAATGCCGGCATCGCCTCCAAGGTCAGGGGCGACTTCCTCGAACTCACGCCCGAGAATTTCGATGCCATCATGGCGGTCAACCTTCGCGGTACGGTGTTCTTCACCCAAGCCATCCTGCGGGCGATGCTCGGCATGTCCCAGCCCAGCCAGCGCCGTTCGATCATCAACATCACCTCGATCTCGGCCGAGATGACCTCGCCGGAACGGCTGGACTACTGCATGTCGAAGGCCGGGCTTGCGGCCTTCACGCAGGGGCTGACGGTTAGGCTCGCGGATGCAGGCATCGACGTGTTCGAGATCCGTCCCGGCATCATCCGTTCCGACATGACGGCGAAGGTCCAGGAAAAATACGACCGGCTGATCGCGGACGGGCTGGTGCCGGCGGGGCGCTGGGGCGAGCCCGACGATATCGGTCGCATCGCGGCGGCATTGGTCTCGGGCAGCTTCGGCTTTGCTACCGGCAGCATCATCAAGGCCGACGGCGCTTTGGCCGTCGCGCGTCTCTGAGAGTTTCGAGATGACCTACGACTACATCATCACCGGTGCAGGTCCCGCAGGCTGCGTGCTCGCCAACCGGCTGAGCGAGGATCCGGACGTGCGGGTGCTCCTGCTCGAAGCCGGCGGCGACGACTGGAACCCGCTGTTCCACATGCCGGCGGGTTTCGCCAAGATGACCAAGGGCGTGGCGAGCTGGGGCTGGGAGACCGTACCGCAGAAGCACATGAAGAACCGCGTGCTGCGCTACACCCAGGCCAAGGTCATCGGCGGCGGCTCAAGCATCAACGCCCAGCTCTACACGCGCGGCAATGCGGTCGACTACGATCTTTGGGCGAGCGAGGACGGCTGTACCGGCTGGGACTATCGTTCGGTGTTGCCTTATTTCAAGCGCTGCGAGGACAACCAGCGTTTCGCCGATGACTATCACTCCTATGGCGGGCCGCTGGGCGTCTCGATGCCGTCGGCGGCACTGCCAATCTGCGACGCCTATATCCGCGCCGGGCAGGAACTCGGCATACCCTACAACCACGATTTCAACGGCCGCCAGCAGGCCGGCGTCGGCTTCTACCAGCTGACCCAGCGCAACAAGCGCCGCTCTTCGGCGGCGATGGCCTATCTCGACCCGATCAAGGATCGGCGCAACCTGACCGTCAGGCTGGGCGCACGGGTGACGCGCATCGTGGTCGAAAAGGGCAGGGCCGTCGGCGTCGAGGTGGCGCGTGGCAACGGCACAGAGATCATCCGTGCCGACCGTGAGGTGCTGGTATCCTCGGGCGCCATCGGCTCGCCCAAGTTGCTCCTGCAGTCGGGCATCGGCCCGGCCGATCATCTGAAGAGCGTCGGCGTTCCCGTCGTGCACGACCTCAAGGGTGTCGGCGAGAACATGCAGGACCATCTCGACCTGTTCGTCATCTCCGAATGCACCGGCGACCACACCTACGACAACGTCGCCAAGCTGCACCGCACGCTGTGGGCCGGCATCCAGTACGTCTTGTTCCGCACCGGCCCGGTGACGTCGAGCCTCTTCGAGACCGGCGGCTTCTGGTATGCCGATCCCGACGCGCGCTCGCCGGATATCCAGTTCCACCTGGGCCTGGGCTCGGGCATCGAGGCGGGCGTCGCCCGGCTCAAGAATGCCGGCGTGACGCTGAACTCCGCCTATCTGCACCCGCGCTCGCGCGGCACCGTGCGGCTCGCCTCCAGCGATCCGGCGGCAGCGCCGCTGATCGACCCGAACTACTGGGCCGATCCCCACGACCGCAAGATGTCGATCGAGGGCCTGAGGGTCGCGCGCGAGATCATGCAGCAGGCGGCGCTCAAGCCGTTCGTACTTGCCGAGCGGCTCCCCGGGCCGGACAAGGTGACGGACGAGCAACTGTTCGACTATGGCTGTGCCAACGCCAAGACCGACCATCACCCCGTCGGCACCTGCAAGATGGGCACCGACGAGATGGCCGTGGTCGACCTCGAGCTCAAGGTGCGCGGCCTGGAAGGCCTGCGCGTCTGCGACAGCTCGGTGATGCCGCGCGTGCCGTCCTGCAACACCAACGGCCCGACGATCATGGTGGGCGAGAAGGGCGCTGACATCATCCGCAACCGCCAGCCGCTGCCGGCCGCCATCTTCGCCCATGAACGCAACGACGCGCGGCCACGGGCGCGCGCGGAGGTACGGTAGCCAACCGGCTCCGGCACGGGGGCTGAACCCACATAGCGGAATATGAGCGCGGGTCGCTGTCGCGGCCCAGCTTCGCCGATGCCCGGCGGTCATGCAGGAAATGCTTGACAGCAATTTGTGGTTGAGCATCCGTGGCGGGTGAAAAAGTTGTCTGCAACTTGAACCGGCGCCTGGAGCTGAAAATTGTACAGGGATGGCATCCCGGGTGTCGATGGTGCTGGCCCGGCGCGTCGGCGGTCGGAGCGCATACGCCTCTTCGTGGTCCTCGCCGGGCTCTATGTGGCGCAGGCGACGCCGGTGTATCTCGTCGGCACCGCTGCGCTGCCCATCATGCGCGAGCAAGGCGTGTCGCGTACGGCGATCGGCATGGTCGGGCTTCTGCTGCTGCCGACCCTGCTAAAGTTCCTGTGGGCGCCGCAGATCGACCGCATCCGCCCCTTTGCCCGCGCGCATCGTGCCGGATGGATCGGCCTGACGCAGGTGGGCATCATTGCAGCGCTGGTGGGGCTTTCCTTCGTCGAACCTTCCGAATTCGGCCTCTTCATGGCGGTCGGCATGGTGTTGTCGCTACTGATCTCGACACAGGACATCGCCATCGACGGTTATGCCACCAAGCATCTTGCGCCGGCGGACCGCCCAATCGGCAATGCCATCCAGGGCGGCGGCGCAGCAGCCGGCGTGATCCTTGGCGGCACGGCGAGCCTCGTCGTCTACCAGAACTTGGGGTGGCAGGCGGCGGTTCTCCTCGTGGCGGCGATCTCGCTGCTGCCGCTGGCCGTGGTCTTCCTCATGCACGAAGAGCACTCCTCCGGCGGCAGCGGATCTGAGAAGCGCGCCACTTTGCGCGCCTTCTTCAGCAGGCCGGAGGCGCGGCGGCTGCTCGTCGTGGTGCTCGTCTACCGTTCCAGCGAAGGCCTGATGACTGCGATGGAGAAGCCCTATCTCGTCGACAACGGCGTCGCGCTCGACACCATCGGCTATCTCACGGGCGGGGCGGCGGCCGTCGCCGGTCTCGCCGGATCGGCGGCGGCCGCACATCTGATGATGAAGGCGGGCAGCAGCACCGCGCTCGGCCTGTTCGGCCTGATGCGCAGCCTCTGCTACGGTTGGTTTGCGCTGCATGCCCTCGGGCTGGTCGGCGGCTACTACGTGCTGTTCGGCGCCGCGGCAGGTCACGCGCTCGTCCGCTACATGGAGATCGTGGCACTCTACAGCCTGTTCATGGAGATGTCGTCGCGCGATCAGCCCGGCACGGACTTCTCGATCTTCGCCTGCTCGCAGGTGCTCGTCTTCCTCGCCGGAATGGCCATCGCCGGGCTGCTTGCCGATGCGGTCGGCTATGGCCCGCTGTTTGCCTTTGCCGCAGCCATCTCGGCGGCGGCTACGGCATTCACCGTCTACCGCTTGGCTGGCCGCAGAGAGCCGGCCTTGGCGCAATAGAGCGTGTCAGGCGACGCGTCGCCCTTCGCGCCATACGGTGCGGACGACCGGTACGTGCTCGTCGACGCGGACGCGGACCAGGTCGGCACGGCGGCCGGCCTCGATCACGCCGCGGTCGGAGAGGCCGACGGCTTCGGCCGGGTTCTTCGACACCATGGCGACTGCCTGCGGCAGCGTGATGCCCTCGACCACCTCGCCGAGGAAGAAGGCCGACTGGATCAGGCTGAAGGGGATGTAGTCCGACGACAGTATGTCGAGCAGGCCCTGCTCGGCCAGCGCGCGGGCCGAAACGTTGCCCGAATGCGAGACGCCGCGCATGACGTTTGGCGCGCCCATCAATACACCGAGGCCGCCGGCCTTGGAGGCGCTGGCGGCCTCCACTGTGGTCGGGAACTCCGCCACGCGGATACCTTGCGCGATCGCCTCGTCGACATGGGTTGAGGTCGCGTCGTCATGGCTCGCCAGCACGATCCCGCGCGTGTGGCACGCCACCGAGATCGCTTCGCGGTTGAGCGCGGAGTTGCGGGCCGAGTCGCCCATGCGCTTGTCGCAGAAGGCCTTGAACTCGACATCGTTCAGCTTCAGCTTGCGCTGGTAATAGTAGGCGTAGGTGTCGAAATCGACGAACTGGCGCTGACCGGGCGCATGGTCCATCAGCGAGGCGAGCTTCACCCGGTCGTCGCCGTCGAAGACAGCAAAACCCGCCTGGCAGTCGTTGGCCGAGACTTCGCAGCGCAGGTGGATGAAGTGGTCGGCGCGGACGCGGTCCTGGCGCACGCTGTCCTCGATCGCGTCGGCCAGCAGGCGCATGTCGGCCGAGGTCATGTCGGAATCGTCGTCGATGCCGACGCGCAGCGCGTCGAAGACGGTGGTGATGCCGGCAGACGCCACCTGGGCGTCATGGGCGAGCACTGCGGCGATGGGGTTCCAGCGCACCCGGGGGCGCGGTGCATAGTGCCCTTCGAGGTGGTCGGTGTGGAGTTCGACGAGGCCGGGGATGACGAAGTCGCCACCCATGTCCTCACCGATGGCACTGGGGCCGGTGGAGATTTCGGCGATCCTGCCGTCGCGGACGACTATCGAGCCGTCGATCACGGCGTCGGCAAGCACGATGCGGGCGTTTCTCAGGACAAGGTCGGTCATCTCAGGCGGTCTTTCTCTCGGCTTGCTTGCCCAGGGCATGGTAGCTCAGCACCTCGAAGGGCGCGCCAGTGGTCGGCTCGACGAAGATTGCGATCCCGGCGACGGGTACCGGCCTGTCGAGCACATTGCCCAGGCATTGTTCGATTGCCGCACGAACGCGCGGCGCTTCTTCCGTGGCGACGCGGCCGCTCAAGGTCATGTGGAAGCGGAAGGCGTCAAAGACGTATGGGTAGCCCCACTGGCTCAGGTAGCGGCATTCCTGCGGGCTGAGAGCATCGGGGTTGCGGCGGGCGAGTTCGGCGTCCGTCAGCGGCGCGCGGTGCGGCTCGAAGGCTTTCACCACTTCGGCTGCGAAGCTGTCGAGTTCGGGCAGTTCATCGGCCGGGACGAGGGCGAAGAAGCCGTCGATCTGGGCGAGTTTCAGCCGCGGAATGTCGAAGGGGACCGTTGCGGTGGCAAAGTCGTCGACCGCATCGACCAGCATCTTTTCGCTGACGCGGTCGGCGAGGCGGAACGGCGCCTTCAGCGTGGCGTGGAAGCCGTAGCGGCGAGCTGCCGCAGTGTGAAAGGCGACTTCCGCGGCGGACAGTTCCCCATGGGCCCTTGCCGGGATGGTCGCGCCGCCAAAGGCATCGCGCCCGAGCCAGCCGGCCGCGATGCGGCACAGCGGATCGTCATGCTCCGGCGTGAAATAGATGGCGTAGCGCATGGCGCGGTTCTTCCTTGGGGACGAAAGCCCGATAGATGATTTGCGTGACAGTTTGACGAAGTAGTGGCCGACTTTCTTGGGTTTGCAAGGGCCGGCCTGAAAAGTTCAGTGACTGGACTTGCCTCCGATCAGGCGGTGGCGCAACGCGGTCGAGATGTTGTCGAAAATGAACACCACGATCAGGATCAGCAGCACCATGTAGGCGACGTTCTCCCAGTCGGAATTGGTACGCATCGCTTCCCACAGCTTCAGGCCGATGCCGCCGGCGCCGACGGCACCGATGATGGTGGCCGAGCGCGTGTTCGATTCCCAGAAATAGAGCGACTGGCTGACCAGCACCGGCAGCACCTGCGGGACCACGCCGTAGCGCTGGACCGAAGCGGGCGAGGCGCCGACCGAGCGCATGCCTTCGCGTTGCTTGTCGTCGATGTTCTCCAGCGCCTCGGAGTAGAGCTTGCCGAAGGTACCGGTGTCGGTGAAGAAGATTGCCGAGATGCCGGCGATCGGGCCGGGTCCGAAGGCGCGGGTGAAGAACAGCGCCCAGATCAGCATGTCGACCGAGCGGAGGAAGTCGAAGAAGCGCTTGGTGACCTGGTTGACCAGGCGGTTGCGCGTGATGTTGCGCGCCGCGGCGAAGGCGAGCGGGAAGGCGATCAGGCTCGCGAACAGCGTGCCGACGAAGGCCATGACGATGGTCTGGGCGAGCTTGAGCCAGACGTCGCCATGTTGCCATTCCGAGTTGTTGACGATGTTGTCCCAGGCAAGGGCGGTATTCGACATCTTCGGATCGAGGCGTTCGCCAGAGAAGAC
This sequence comes from Mesorhizobium sp. SCN 65-20, assembly GCA_001724355.1. Lineage (GTDB taxonomy): Bacteria > Pseudomonadota > Alphaproteobacteria > Rhizobiales > Rhizobiaceae > Aminobacter. The sequence goes on from MEEF01000035.1 coordinate 23,268, forward strand.
CAGCGACAGCACTTCGCCGGTCGACTTGCCCCAGAAGGGCGAGTTGGCGTCGAAGAAGAAGTTCTCCCAGCCGAGGAAGCGGTGGCGGATCTTGACGTCGTCCCCGTCGATCTGGAGGCCGCCGGCAAAGCCGAAATCGGCGACGATCTTTTGGCCAGGCGCCTTCTGCGTCGCCCAAGCGGGGAGCGTGCCGGTGACTGAAATGCTCCGGCTCGGTGCGATGGTCACGTCGAGCGTTTCGCCGCCATGGGTGACGACGACGCGCTCCGGGGCGATGTCGATCGCGGTGCTCGAGCCGATATGGGCAACGACCCGGTCGGCCGGCGCCTTGTTGCCGGCGATGGTGGCACCGGCTGGCTGGGTAATGTCGAGCCAGTCGGGGTGGCGGTCGGCGCGGTAGGACGAGAAGCGCGGATAGCTGACGTCGAGGCGGCCGTCCTTGAATGCGACCTGCGGACGAACTTCATAACTGACCCAGTCGGCGAGGTAGGTGCCGGCGATGCCCCAGTTGCCGCCGGCGAGAACCGCGCCCACCGAGAAGAACCACCAGGCGAAGACAAGATAGGCGACGATGCCGGCGCTTACGGCCCAGCCGATCAGGCTCTTGCGCCAGGAGCCGGTGACGACGCCGGGATGGCGGTCGGCAATTGCCTGCATGTCGGCCATGGAAAGGGTGGTCATGATTATTCCCCGCGACCGAAGGCGAAGGCCTGTTCGCCGACCAGCTTCTTGCGCAGCCAGGCCGAGAACTGGTCGACCGCGACGATGGTGCAGAACAGGAGGATGATGATGGCGATGGTCTTGGCTTCGTGGTTGCGGCTGATCGACAGGCGCAGCGCCTCGCCGATGCCGCCGCCGCCGACCGCGCCGATGATGGTCGAGGCGCGGACGTTGATCTCGAGGCGCAGCAGGCCATAGCTCAGGAAATTGGGCATCACCTGCGGCACGATGCCGAACCAGACGCGCTCGGGCCAGTTGCCGCCGACGGCGCGCAGGCCCTCGTCGGCCTTCATGTCGGCGTTCTCGACAACTTCGAAGAACAGTTTTCCCAAGGCGCCGATCGTGTGCAGGGAAACCGCGATGATCGCCGGGATGGCGCTCATTGAGAGGACCGCAAGGAAGAAGCCGGCGATGACGATCTCTGGAAAGGCGCGCAGGATTTCGAGGAAGCGGCGGACGAAGAAGCGCAGCCAGCGCTGGGTGACGAGGTTGGAGGCGGCCAGGAAGCAAAGCAGGAAGCCGAAGGCGAAACCGATCAGCGTCGAGACGAGCGCAATGTTGATCGTCTCCAGCATCTTGTAGACGTATTCGGGCACGTAGAACGAGCCGACCAGGTAGACCCGGCCCTCGGGGTAGTCGAACTTCAGGCTGCCGTCGGCATAGGGCGAAGGCAGGTCGAACATGGCGCGCCAGACCTCGAGGCCGTCGCGCGGGATCAGCTGGTCGACGAAATCGAAGAAATGCGGCAGCCGGTCGAAGAACTTGCCGGCGTTGGACTCATTGGCAAACCAAAGCGAGCCGGAAAGGGCGAGGAACAGCAGGATGAGGCCGCCGATGGTGTGCAGGCGGCGACGGCTGGCGAGTTCACGCCAGTGGCGCTCGACCGCGAGGCCGGCTTCCGTGAGGGGCATTGTCATGGGGTTCCGTCCGATTCCGGATAAAGAGGACGCGCCGCGTGAGGGCGCGGCGCGTCCATGCTGCCTGAGGGCTTAGCTGCCGATCTGCGCCTTACGGGCGTCGATCACGGGCTGGTAGAATTCCGGGGTGACTTCGGTGAAGCCGGTGAAGTCGCCGCCTTGGATGGCCGAGAAGCAGGCCGGATCGGTCTGTGGCAGCTTCATCATGTAGTCCTTGAACTTGGACTTGATGTCCGCGTCGAGCGAGGTGCGAACGACGATCGGGCCGTTCGGGATCAGCGGCGACTTCCAGACTTCGACCAGGTCGTCCATGTCGAGGATGCCCTTGTCGACCATCTTCTTCAGGTTGCCAGAGGTGTAGCCGTCCTTGAACTCGCCGACGCCCGAGCCGAAGGTCGTGCCGGCGTCGAAGGTGCCCTTGAGCACTTCGAGGACGAGGTTCTCATGGCCGCCGCCGAAGCCGGTCTCGGCGAAGTAGTCCTTGACGGCCGTGCCGCCGAGGTCCTTGGGCAGCGACGTCACGGGGATCAGGTAGCCCGAGGTCGAGTCGGGATCGGCAAAGCCGAGCTTCTTGCCCTTGAGGTCTTCGAGCTTGGTGATGCCCGAGTCTTTCTTGGCGACCATGATCGAGTAGTAGCCGGTGGCGCCGTCGGTCTGGACGGTGGTCAGGATCGGCTCGACCGCGTCCTTGTTCTGCAGGTAGATCTTGGCGTAGCCAGAAGCGCCGAGCTCGGCGTAGTCGAGCGTGCCACCGAGCAGGCCTTGGATGGTGCCGTCATAGTCGGCTGCCGGGAACAGCGACACCTTCTCGACGCCGATGGCCTGGGGCAGCTGGTCGACCAGGCACTGGAAGTTGCGCAGGCGGTCGGCTTCGTTCTCGCCACCGATCAGGCCGATGCGGAACTCCTTGAGGTCGGCGGCGTTGGCCGAACCGATCGCCAGCACGGCGAACGAAGCGGCACCCAGAAGTGCTTTCTTGAACATGACATGTCTCCAGTTCGGCCCGGCGGAATGCCAGGTCATTGCGGGTTGCTGATTGCGGGCCCTTGACGCGGGCGAGACGACCGCTGATGGCCTCAGACCGGGGCGTAGGCCGGTTCGAGAGGTGCGGCAGATGCGGGAACCCTGACCTTGACCGGACGGATGCTGGTCGAGGTGATGGCTTCGGAAATCTCGGCACCATCTGCGTCGGCGCCATAGACGAGGCGGACGGCCTCGATGGTGAGGTCCTCGGGCGCGCCGTCGAATACGACCGCGCCGCCCTGCATGCCGATGATGCGGTTGCAGTAGGTGCGGGCGGTGTCGAGCGTGTGCAGGTTGGTGATGACGGTGATGCCTTCGCGCAGGTTGATGTCCTGCAGCGCGTCCATCACCACCTTGGCGTTGAGCGGGTCGAGCGAGGCGATCGGCTCGTCGGCGAGGATCAGCTTCGGCTCCTGCATCAGAGCGCGGGCGATGGCGACGCGCTGCTGCTGGCCGCCGGACAGCGTGCCGGCCGGCTGCAGCGCCGTGCGGGCGATGTCGAGGCGCTCGAGGGCGGCGATCGCCCGGATGCGCTCCTCGCGGGAGAAGATGCCGAGCAGGTTGAGCCCGGTCGAGCGATGGTTGAGGCGGCCGAGCAGCACGTTGGTCAAGACGTCTAGGCGCGGCACAAGGTTGAACTGCTGGAAGATCATGGCGCAGTCGCGCTGCCAGCGGCGCAGCTGCGTGCCGCGCAGCGACGACACTTCGGTGCCGTCGAAGGAGATCGAGCCCTCGCTCGGGTCGATCAGGCGGTTGATGGTCTTGAGCAGGGTCGACTTGCCGGCGCCGGAGCGGCCGATGATGCCGACCATCTGGCCCGGCTGGATCCGGAGGTTGACACCGTTCACGGCGACATTCTTGCCGAAGCGGCGCGTGACGTTGCGAATTTCGAGCATCGTGGCTTCCCTGTCCCAACGGGCCTTTTTGCCCTTGTCGGGATTTCGCCTAACCCCGCTGCGTGAAGCTGCAATGTCGGGACCATGTCAGTTTTGTTACGGTGCACAGGGCCACGCGAAAAATGCAGGCGCGGGCGGCATGCCTCGCACCTGCCTTGCCGCATCCTCAGTTGCCGGGCTGGCTGATCTGTCGCTGCAAGTGCTCGTAGGCGGCGGGCGACAGGATCGCAGGACGGCTGTAGGGGTTGGAGAAGGCGTAGATCAGGAAGAGGATGATGCCTGTGTAGGCACCGAAAAGTGCTATCAGCAGCACGCTGCGTCGTTCCGCTCGGAAGGGGTAATACGACAGTGCCATCAGGATCAGCCCCGACAGCGCGGCGAACCAGAACATCGTGTTGATCGTGCCGGCGCTGTGGTTGGAACGCTTTACGCGGGTGTCCGCTATCGCCTGGATCTGGCTCAGCATGTGGTCGCGAAGGCTCTTCTGGCGTTCGGTGGTCGGGGTCAGGTCGAGGGCGGCGCGATAGGCGTTGTCCCACTCCACCCAGCCTTCCTGCGCCAGCTCTCCCGTGGAACCCAACTGGTCCCACTCCTTCTCGACGACCACCTTCAGATAGGCAGACATGGATTTCTGGATGGCGGCCTGCGCCGCGGCGCCGTAGCGCTCCGCGTCGTAATAGACGTCGGCGATTGCGTCGGCCTCGGTGGCGCTTTCGTATTTGAGCTGCTGGTACTCGATCATCTCCTGCGCGAAGACGAGGGCGAGGATCAGCCCGTGCAGCGCCGATATCCGGACCGTGATCGAACTCGCCAGTTCCCGCTCGCTGGCGTCGGAACCGCCGCCGGTGATCCAGCGCATGAAGAAATAGGACATCAGCGTAATCAGGATCGTTCCGCCGACAAAGGCCGAACCGAGGAGCACGCTGCCGATCATCCCTGTCTCCAGCCGCAGCAGTTCCGGACGCAAACGCCGGGAACACTCTACAATCAAAGCCGGGAAAGGTTGAGGGCGCTGCGACAATCGGCGACCGGAGAATTCGGACCAAAAAATTGCCGGCGCCCCTGACACTACAGTTGTTAGACATTATATGAGGGCGGACGTCACTTTGAGGAACCGCCGATGAAATTGTCCCGAACGACCCGCTTTGCCACGCTTTTTGCGGGCCTGTTCCTTGCGTTCTCGATGGTCGCGGTCGACCACGCCGATGCCCGCCGTGGCGGCAGCTTCGGCAGCCGCGGAACGCGCACCTTCCAGTCCGCCCCGCCGACGCGCACCGCGCCGCAGCAGACTGCGCCGATGGAACGTTCGATGACGCCGAACACCGGCCAGGCAGCCAATCCGGCCACCAACGCAGCCCGTCCAGGTGCTGCTGCCCAGCAGCGTCCCGGGTTCATGAGCCGTTTCGGCGGATCGATGCTGGGCGGCCTGTTGATGGGCGGCCTGATCGGCATGATGCTCGGCCAGGGCTTCGGCGGTCTCGCCGGCATGTTCGGCATGCTGCTGCAGGTGCTGCTCATCGGCGGCGCAATCTGGCTCGCCTTGCGCTTCTTCCGCTCGCGGCAGGCGCCCAATTCCGGTCCGGCGATGGCTGGCGCCGGTGCCGGCGGCGGCAACTTCAATTATCGCGATGCCGCGCCGCGTGACGAAGGCAAGCGCGCCTTCAACATCCCGAACATCGGGGGCAGCGGGCTGGGTTCGGCGCCGCAGCAGCCGGTAACCCGTGAGATCGAGCTCGATCAGAGCGACCTCGAGACCTTCCAGCGCATGCTGACCGAAGTGCAGGAAGCCTTCGGCCGCGAGGACCACAAGGCGCTGCGCCGCCTGGTGACGCCGGAGATGGTGTCGTATCTCTCGGAAGAGCTGGCCGACAATGCCCAGAACGGCGTTCGCAACGACGTGACCGACGTGCAGCTTCTGCAGGCGGACATCGCCGAGGCCTGGAACGAGGGCGACCGCGACTATGCGACTGCCGCGCTCAACTACTCCTCGATCGACGTGACCCGCAACCGCACGACGGGCGCGGTGGTGGACGGCGACGAAAAGGAGCCGACCGAGACCACCGAACTCTGGACCTTCGTGCGCCAGAACGGCGGCGCCTGGCAGCTTTCGGCGATCCAGGAAGCGTAAGCTCCGGCGACCATCGCCCGACGATCAAGCGCCCGCGGCCGCAAGGCTGCGGGCGTTTCTTTTGCGCGGATTTCGCGATGCCGCTTGCCCGCGCACGGCTTCTGCTTAAGGTTGTGCCGTGCCGGCCATGAACTCGCATGCTTCCAGCCGGCAGAGGGGACCTGATGACGGCAGCTGCAAACGCGCTCGTGGTGCCTGATTTTCTCACGCTCACGCTGGGCATCGTCGTCTACTTCGTCGGGGTGATCCTGACCGGCAGGATCGCATTTCTGCGCGACTACAACATCCCCGAACCGGTCACCGGTGGCTTCCTCGCGGCGCTCGCCATATGGGCGGTCTATGTCCTGGCGGGCACCGAGATTGCTTTCGAGATGACAACGCGGGACCGGCTCCTTGTCATATTCTTCGCCACCGTCGGGGTGAACGCGCGTCTGTCCGATCTTCTTGCCGGCGGCAAGACGCTGGTCGTCCTCTGCGTCGTCACGGTATTCTTCGTCTTCCTGCAGAATGTGGTCGGCACAGTTGGCGCGACGCAATTCGGTCTGCCGTCGTCGGCCGGGGTGATCATGGGGTCGGTCGCGCTGGTCGGCGGACACGGCACGACTATCGCCTGGGCTCCGGCGATCGCGTCCGAGCACGGCTTTCCGGCGGCCGTGGAGGCGGGCACGGCAGTAGCCACGCTCGGCCTGATCCTCGCGAGCGTGCTGGGCGGCCCCATCGCGAAGTTCCTGATCGAACGTGGCAAGCTTACCGCCGATCCGGCCGATCCACTCGCGCGGGAAGGCGAGGCCGCGCCTGCCGCATCGATCGACAGAACAAGCTTCATGCAGGCGCTGTTGCTGGTGAACACGGCCGTGATACTCGGCTACCTGGTCCACGGCCCGGTCAGTGCGATGGGCATCAAGCTGCCGCTGTTCGTGCCCTGCCTGATCATGGGCATCGTGCTGTCCAACACGGTGCCGTTCATCTTCCGCGGCCTGCCCTGGCCTGCGCGCACGCCGGCGATGACGCTGATAGCCGACTATTCGCTGTCGGCGTTTCTCGCCATGTCCCTGATGAGCATGCAGCTCTGGACTCTCGCCGGGATGGCCGGGCCGCTGCTGGTGGTGGTCGCCGTACAGGCCTTCGTCGCCGTCGCCTTCATCCTGCTGGTGCTCTTCCCGCTGCTCGGAAGGGATTATCAGGCGGCAGTGCTGAGCGCAGGCTTCACGGGCCTGTCGCTCGGCGCCACACCCACCGCCATCGCCTCGATGACGGCGGTGACCAAGCACTACGGTCCGTCACCCAACGCCTTTATCATCCTGCCGCTGGTCTCGGCGTTCTTCGTCGATCTGGTGAATTTCGTCGCGATCAACTTCTTTCTGGCGCGATGAGCAGATCTATCCTCCGTGCTTCTCCAGAAATTCTTCTGCCGTGAGATTGCGGAAATCGTCGAGAGCGACGCGTAGCCTGGCATGATCCCAGTCCCACCAGGCCAGCGCCTGGAAGCGTTCCGCCGTCTTGCGGTCGAAGCGTTCGCGCAGCGGCTTGGCCGGCACGCCTGCGACGATGGTGTAGGGCGCGACGTCCTTGGTGACAACGGCACCCGAGCCGACCGCGGCACCGTCACCCACCGTGACGCCGGGCAGCACTGTCGAGCCATGGCCGAGCCAGGTGTCGTGGCCGATGGACACCGCATTCGAACGGCGCCATTCGAAGAACTCGGTTTCGTGGCTGGCGTCCTCCCAATAGTCGGATGCGCGGTAGGTGAAGTGGTGCAAAGTCGGCCGCCAGGTCGGGTGGTTGGTGGCGTTGCAGCGTACCGCGGCTGCAATGTTCGAGAACTTTCCCACCGTCGTGCACCACAGGCTGCAGTCCTGCATGACGTAGGAATAGTCGCCGAGCGAGCTCTCGCTGATGCGGGTGCGCTCGGAGACCTCGGTCCAGCGGCCGAGTGTCGACTGCGTGACCTCGGCGGTCGGGTGGACGTATGGCTGCTCGGACAGCTTGCGGCTCATGCTGCAACCTTCCCGGCGGCGAAGGCGGTAACGTCGATGATCCGGTCGGCGACCGCCTCTCGCACGTCGGCGTCGTGGAAGATGCCGAGCAGGGCCACGCCCTTCAGCTTCTTCTCCTCGATCAGGCCGATCACCACCTCGCGGTTGGTGGCGTCGAGCGAGGCCGTCGGCTCGTCGAGCAGAAGGACCGGATGGTCGGTGATGAAGCCGCGGGCGATGTTCACGCGCTGCTGCTCGCCGCCGGAGAAGGTGGCGGGCGGAAGGCTCCACAGCCGCTCGGGCAGGTTCAGCCGGCCGAGCAGATCCGAGGCGCGAACATGCGCCTCGTCGCGGCCGGTGCCGCGGGCGACCAGCGGCTCGGCGACGACGTCAAGGGCGGAAACACGCGGCACGGTGCGCAGGAACTGGCTGACATAGCCGATCGTGTCGCGGCGCACCGACAGCACCGTGCGTGGGTTGGCAGTGGCGAGATCGACAAGCTGGCCGTGGTGATCGACGATGATCTGGCCCTGGTCGACGCCGTAATTGCCGTAGACCATCTTCAGGATCGAGCTCTTGCCGGCGCCCGAGGGGCCGCCGAGCACGGCGCATTCGCCAGCCCGGACCGAGAACGAGACGTTGGCGACCACCGGCAGGCGGATGCCGCCGCGCAGGTGCATGGTGAAGGCCTTGGCGACCTCGGAGACGATGAGTGGGGTGGCCATGGCTTACAGCCTTTCCGTTGCGAGCATGATCTTGTCCGAAAACCGGGAACCACTTTTCGGGATCATGCTCAGACCTGAAGGATCGAGGAAACGAGGAGCTGCGTGTAGGGCGCGCGCGGGTCGTCGAGCACGCGGTCGGTGAGGCCGGCTTCGACGACATGGCCGTCCTTCATCACCATCATGCGCTGCGACAGAAGCCGCGCGACGGCGAGGTCGTGGGTGACGACGATGGCCGCGAGCCCGAGATCGGTGACCAGCCCGCGCAACAGGTCGAGCAGGCGCGCCTGCACCGACACGTCGAGGCCGCCGGTCGGCTCGTCCATGAACACCAGTCGCGGGCCGGTGACGAGGTTGCGGGCGATTTGCAGGCGCTGGCGCATGCCGCCGGAAAAGGCGCGGGGCTCATCGTCGATGCGCTCCTCGCCGATCTCGACACGGGAGAGCCAGTCGATGGCGGTCGAGCGGATGTTGCCATAGTGGCGGTTGCCGACGGCCATCAGCCTTTCGCCGACGTTGGCACCGGCCGACACGGTCATGCGCAGGCCGTCGGCAGGGTTCTGGTGGACGAAACCCCAGTCGGTGCGCATCAGGAAGCGGCGCTCGGCCTCGCTCATGCGGTAGAGGTCGCGCCACTGGCCGTCGCGCATGCGGTAGCTGGCGGTGCCCGAC
>MEEF01000036.1 GCA_001724355.1 Mesorhizobium sp. SCN 65-20
GTCTATCTCGGCGAGCGCGAATGCTCGATCCAGCGCCGTAACCAGAAGGTCATCGAGGAGGCGCCGTCTCCCTTTCTCGACGCCGCCACCCGCAAGGCGATGGGCGAACAGGCCGTGGCGCTGGGCAAGGCCGTCGGCTATTTCTCGGCCGGCACCGTCGAGTTCATCGTCGACGGCAACAGAAACTTCTACTTCCTCGAGATGAACACTCGCCTGCAGGTCGAGCATCCGGTGACCGAGCTGATCACCGGCATCGACCTCGTCGAAGAGATGATCCGGGTGGCGGCTGGCGAGAAGCTGCGCTTCACCCAGGACGAGGTGAAGCTGAACGGCTGGGCGATCGAGAGCCGCCTCTATGCCGAGGATCCCTACCGCAACTTCCTGCCGTCGATCGGCCGGCTGACCCGCTACCGGCCGCCAGTCGAGGGCAAGCGCGACGACGGCACCATCGTCCGCAACGACACCGGCGTGTTCGAGGGCGGCGAGATCTCGATGTATTACGACCCGATGATCGCCAAGCTCTGCACTTTTGCTCCAGGAGAGGGGGCCCCGGCCCGCCTGGCGGCGGTCGAGGCCATGGGCCGGGCGCTCGATGATTTCGAGGTCGAGGGCATCGGCCACAATCTGCCGTTCCTGTCGGCGGTCATGGACCAGGAGCGCTTCCGTTCGGGCGCGCTGACGACGGCCTATATCGCCGAGGAGTTCCCCGACGGTTTTGCCGGCGTGACACCTTCCGATGCAGATGCGAGGAAGCTCGCCGCGGTGGCAGCGCTCATCAACCAGTCAGTCCAGCGCCGCAGCACCTTGATCTCAGGCTCGCTGGCCAACCACCAGCGCCCCATCGGCGCCGATTGGGTGGTGACCCTTGCCGGCCTGACCCTGCCGCTCCATGTCAGGGAAGGGGCCGACGGCACTGTGGTCGAGTTCGATGACGGCACCTCGCTTGCAGTGTCGAGCGACTGGATGCCCGGGCACCTGCACGCTAATTTCGCCGTCGCCGGGACGTCCATCGGCGTGAAGGTCTCGCGCTCGGGCACCGGCTGGCGCCTGCGCTGGCGCGGCATGGACGTGATCGCCCATGTGCGCAGCCCGCGTGTTGCCGCACTGGCGAAACTGATGCCGGTCAAATTGCCGCCCGACACCTCGAAGATGCTGCTCTGCCCGATGCCGGGCGTGGTGACGTCGATCCTGGTCAAGGAAGGCGACACGGTCGAGGCCGGCCAGTCGCTGGCGACGGTCGAGGCGATGAAGATGGAAAACGTGCTGCGCGCCGAGCGCAAGGGCACGGTCAAGCGCGTGGCCGCCACTGCTGGCGAAAGCCTCGCCGTCGACGAACTGATCATGGAGTTCGAGTGATGGACGCGCAAAGCACCCCCACTCCGGTTTGCTGCGCAAACCACCTCTCCCCCTGCCCGGGGGAGAGGAATCCGAGTTCTGCCAGGTCGCGGCGTTCGCGATTGGCGTTTCCTCTCCCCCGGGCAGGGGGAGAGGTGGCCCGAAGAGCCGGTGAGGGGGTGATTTCTCCCGTTTCCAGGAGGCCCCAATGACCGACAAGCCAACAATCGACAGCTGGAAAAAACTCGCCGAACGCGAGATCAAGGCGTCGCCCGATACGCTGACGTGGAACACGCCCGAGGGTATAGAGGTCAAGCCGCTCTACACGGCCGACGACCTCCAAGGCATCGGCCATCTCGGCACGCTGCCCGGCATCGAGCCGTTCCTGCGCGGGCCGCGCGCCACCATGTACACCGGCCGCCCCTGGACGATCCGGCAATATGCCGGCTTCTCGACGGCGGAAGAGTCCAACAATTTCTACCGCAAGGCGTTGGCAGCAGGGCAGCAGGGCGTGTCGGTCGCCTTCGACCTCGCCACCCATCGCGGCTATGACAGCGACCATCCGCGCGTCGTCGGCGATGTCGGCAAGGCCGGCGTGGCGATCGATTCCGTCGAGGACATGAAGATCCTGTTCGACGGCATCCCGCTCGAGCAGATTTCGGTGTCGATGACGATGAACGGCGCTGTCATCCCGATCCTCGCCAATTTCATCGTCGCCGGCGAGGAGCAGGGCGTGCCGCGTGCGCAATTGTCGGGGACCATCCAGAACGACATCCTCAAGGAGTTCATGGTCCGCAACACCTACATCTACCCGCCCGAGCCCTCGATGCGCATCGTCGCCGACATCATCGAGTACACGGCCAAGGAGATGCCGAAGTTCAATTCGATCTCCATCTCCGGCTACCACATGCAGGAGGCTGGTTCGACGCTGGTGCAGGAACTCGCCTTCACGCTGGCCGACGGGCGCGAATATGTGCGCGCGGCTCTGAAGAAGGGGCTCAATGTCGACGATTTCGCCGGCCGGTTGTCGTTCTTCTTCGCGATCGGCATGAACTTCTTCATGGAGGCGGCCAAGCTGCGTGCCGCACGCCTGCTGTGGTCCCGCATCATGACCGAGTTCGAGCCGAAGAAAACCTCGTCGCTGATGCTGCGCACCCATTGCCAGACTTCGGGCGTGTCGCTGCAGGAGCAGGATCCCTATAACAACATCGTCCGCACCGCCTTCGAGGCGATGTCGGCGGCCCTTGGTGGCACCCAGTCGCTGCACACCAACTCCTTCGACGAGGCGATAGCACTTCCGACCGAGTTCTCGGCTCGCATCGCCCGCAACACCCAGCTGATCCTCCAGCACGAGACGGGGGTGACCAAGGTCGTCGACCCGCTCGCCGGCTCCTACTATGTCGAGGCTTTGACCAACGACCTCGCCGAGAAGGCCTGGGCGCTGATCGAGGAGGTGGAGGCGATGGGCGGCATGACCAAGGCAGTGGCCTCCGGCCTGCCCAAGCGCCTGATCGAGGAAGCGGCGACCCGCAAGCAGGCGGCCATCGACCGCGGCGACGAGGTCATTGTCGGCGTCAACAAGTACCGGCTCGAGCAGGAAGACGAGATCGACATCCTCGAGATCGACAATTCCGCCGTCCGACAGGCGCAGATCGAGCGCATCGAGCGTACGCGCAGGCAACGTGATCCCAAGCGGGTCGAAGCGGCGCTGGCCGTGCTCGAACAGGTCGCGCGGTCGGGGGAGGGCAACATCCTCGCCGCCGCCGTCGAGGCGTCCCGGGCCCGTGCCACGGTCGGCGAGATATCCGACGCCATGCGCCGCGCCTTCGGCGACCATGCGGCCGTGCCTGAAGTCGTCGAGAACGTCTATGGTCAGGCCTATGACGACGAACCGGAGTTCAAGACGCTGGTCTCGCGTCTAGAACAATTTGCCGGCTCACTAGGCGAAAAGCCGCGTGTCATGGTGGCCAAGCTCGGCCAGGACGGACACGACCGCGGCGCCAAGGTGATTGCCTCGGCCTTCGGCGACATCGGCTTCGAGGTGATAGCCGGGCCGCTGTTCCAGACGCCCGACGAGGCCGCCGACACGGCGATTGCCTCGAAGGTGCATGTGGTCGGCATGTCGTCGCTCGCCGCCGGCCACAAGACGCTCGCCCCGCAGCTGGTGGCGGCGCTGAAGGCCAAGGGCGCCGAAAACATCATCGTCGTTGTCGGCGGTGTCATTCCGCGCCAGGACTACCAGTATTTGCTCGACCATGGTGTTGCGGCCGTATTCGGCCCGGGCACCAATGTGCTCGACGCGGCGCGGGCCGTGCTCGACCTGATGGAAGGCAAGCGCCGCAACCAGTGAGGCGGTTGGACAGTGCATGACCCCGAAAATCGGAATCGATTTTCGGAAAGGATCATGCACAACTCAAAGTGCTACAGCGTCCTTTGCGCGTCCAAAGGGCCGCGCGGCGCTGTAGCTGTCAAACGAAAGAGGCCCCGGCGAAAACCGGGGCCCCTTGCTTTGCGGCCGGACAATCAGGCCGCTATCGGTTTGCTGCTGCTTACTCGCGGTTGCCCAGGAACTGCAGCAGGAACGTGAACAGGTTGATGAAGTCGAGGTAGAGCGTCAGTGCGCCCATGATCGCCTTGCGGCCGGCGACGAGAACGTCGTCACCCTCGAAATACATCTCCTTGATCTTCTGCGTGTCGTAGGCGGTCAGGCCCGAGAACACCAGCACGCCGATCGCCGAGATGGCGAATTGCAGGGCCGACGACTGCAGGAACAGGTTGACCAGCATCGCGATGATGATGCCGAACACGCCCATGATCAGGAACGAGCCCATGGCGGTCAGGTCGCGCTTGGTCGTGTAGCCATAGAGCGACAGCGCGCCGAAGGCCGCGGCGGTCACGAAGAAGGTCTGCACGATGCTCTGGCTGGTGAAGACCAGGAAGACCGACGACAGCGACAGGCCGACGAGGGCGGCGTAGACCCAGAAGGTGGTCTGGGCTGCGGACACGCTCATCGTGTGGACGCGGAACGACAGGAAGAACACCACGGCCAGCGGGGCCAGCATGACGACCCAGCGCAGCGGCGAGCCGAAGATGGCGGCGCCGAAGGCGGTCAGCATCTTGCCGTTGGCCAGCGTCGCAACGGCGGCCGCAGGATCGTTGGTGGTCGCAAGCATCACGGTCGCCATGGCGGCGACGCCGGTGATGACGAGGCCCAGGCCCATGAGGTTGTAGACCTTGAGCATGTAGGCGCGAAGGCCCTCGTCGATCGACGCGTCGGCGCGGCTTCCTGCCGTCGCCATGCGCGTCTGATAATTTCTGAAGTCAGACATGGTTTCCTCTGTTGCTTCTGCCCCGTCGGGTGTCGGGCGGAAAACCCAGGCTCCGCTGGCGGGACTCCAGCATGCCTGCGGCGAAATATGATGCTTCTTTCGGGCCAGAACAAGGCCCGTAACCACCTGAAACGCTACGTGAGCGCACATTTCTCATACAAATGTACTTGAGAATCGTTACGTAAAGCCTCCGGTTATTCGGTCCGGAGCACCGGCGCCGCCTTGTGCCCCAGGACGCGCCATGTGCCGACGAGGCCGAAGCCGACCGTGAGAATGAGCGCGGCGGCGATCGTCGCCACCGCAACCTCAGGCAGAAACTGCGACGGCAGCGTCATGATGCGGGCGACGACGAACCAGGCAGCGACCCCGCCGGCGGCGAGCGCGAACACCGCCGTGGCCAGTCCGATCAGCATGTATTCGAGCGAAAAGGCCGCAATCAGCGTCTTTCGGGTCGCTCCGAGCGTCTTCAGGATCACCGCGTCGTGGATGCGGGCGCGGTTGCCCGCCGCAAGCGCCCCGGCCAGGACTAGCACCGAGGCGATCAGCGCCACGCCGGCGGCGGCGCGGATCGCGGTGCCGAGTTGCGCGACCAGCCGGTTGACCACGTCGAGCGCATCCTTGACCCGAACCGTGGTGATCGCCGGATAGCTGCGCGTCACCGCGTTCAGGATCTTCGCCTCGTCGGCGGGTGCCGCCTTCTCCTCGGTCAGCGTCGCCAGCCAGCTGTGCGGCGCACCCGCGAAGGTGTTGGGCGAGAACACCATGACGAAGTTGATGCCCATCGATTCCCACTGCACTTCGCGGAAGCTCGCGATCTTCGCGGTCACGTTGCGGCCGAGAACGTTGACCGTCACGGTGTCGCCGAGCTTGAGGCCGAGTTCGCGCGCCTCCTGCGCCGAGAACGAGACCAGCGGCTCGCCGGAATAGTCGGCTGGCCACCATGTTCCCTGCGACAGCGTCGAGTTTTCGGGGATGTTCTTCGCATAGGTCAGGCCGCGGTCGCCGCGCAGCACCCAGGCGCCCTCGGGTGGTACGCTGAGCTTCTGCACCTCGGTGCCGTTCAGCGCCATGACGCGTCCGCGCAGCATCGGCACGCGCACCAGCTTGCCGCCGGGCGCCTCTGCCTCCACCAGCCTGGCGAAGTCGTCGACTTCATTCGGCTGGATGTCGACGAAGAAGAAGTTCGGCGCTCGCTCCGGCAGGCTGCCGGCGATCTGGCGGCGCAGATTGCCGTCGATCAGGGCAAGCGTGACCAGCAGCGTGAGCCCGAGGCCGAGCGACAGCACCACCGACGGCGTCAGCGCGCCGGGGCGGTGGATGTTGCCGATCGCGAGCCTGAGCGCGGTCGAGCGGACCCGCGGACTTTTCCTTGCCAGCCATTGCACGAGTGCTGCCACGGCGCGCAACACCAGGAAGGAGAACATGGTCGCGCCGACGAAGATCGTGGCGATGCGCCGGTCGCCGGCGAACCAGATGGCGAGCAGGGCGAGCACGGCTGCGATGCCGAGCGCGGTCGCCACATAGACCAGACGCGGCCACCCGCGCCCCTCGAAACCCATCTCGCGGAACAGCGCGGTTGCCGGCACGTCGCGGGCGCGGCCGAGCGGCAGGATGGCGAATGCGAGTGTCACGAGTATGCCGAACAGGGCGGCCATCGCCAGCGCTGCCGGATAGACGCCCGCCTCGGCGGGCACCGGGATGACCGACTGGAGGGCAGCACTTGCCGCGAACGGCATCAGCGCGCCGAGCGCGAGGCCGATGACGATGCCGAAACCGGCAATCAGCAGGATCTGGATGAGATAGACGCAAAGCACGAAGCCGCCGGAGGCGCCGAGGCTCTTGAAGGTGGCGATCACCCCGCGCTTGCCGTCGAGATAGGCGCGCACCGCATTGGCCACGCCGACGCCGCCGACGACCAGTGAGGTGAGCCCCACCAGCGTCAGGAATTGCGAGAAGCGCTCGATGTTGGCCGACAGCGCAGGTGCCGCATTGGTGCGGGTGCGTATGCTCCAGCCGGCCTCGGGGAATTCGGAATTGGCGCGTTCGCGCAACGCCTTGAGCTCGTCCTCGCTGGTGCCGACTGGCAGGCGCAGCTTGTAGGCGTGCTCGACGAGGCTGCCGGGCTGGATCAGCCCTGAAGCGGTGAGGCCTTCCATGGAAACCAGCAGGCGAGGGGCGAAGCCGAAGCCGTCGGAAACCGCGTCAGGCTCGGTCGCGAGCTTGGTCCTGAGTTCGAAGGTCGTGCCGCCGAGCTTGATGCGGTCGCCGAGTTCCAGACCGAGGCGTTCGAACAGGAGGTCGGGAGCGGCGGCACCAAAGGTGCCGTCCTTTTCGGCGAAGAGTTCGGCGCGGGGCAGTGCCGGCTCGGTCACCAGCTGGCCGTAGAGGGGATAGGCGCTATCGACCGCCTTGGCCTCAACCAGCGACTGGTCGGAGCCGTCCTCCAGCCGCGCCATCGAGCGCATGCCGGCATTGTGCGAAACCGTGCCGAGGCTGTCGAGGAAAGCGCGTTCCTTGCCGGTCGCCTCGCGCTGGATGAGCTGGAAGCGGATGTCGCCACCCAACAGCGCCTGGCCCTCGCTGGCGACGCCCGCGGTGATCGCCCGCGCCACCGAATTGACGCCGCCGATCGCCGCCACACCGAGCGCGATGCAGGTCAGGAAGATCAGGAAGCCGCGCAGGCCGCCGCGCATCTCGCGGAGTGCAAAGCGGAAGGCGAGCGGTAGGTCCTTCAGCATGGGAGAGCCCCATGCTGAAGCGTCAGCGCTCCACGTTGCCCCCCTCTGCCCTGCCGGGCATCTCCCCCACAAGGGGGAAGATTGGAAGCGTCACCCTTACCGCTCTTCCTGCGGCCTCGAAGATTGGCTGATACGGCTGCGACAGCTGATCTCCCCCCTTGTGGGGGAGATGGCCGGCAGGCCAGAGGGGGGCGCTGTCCCGCAAACCTGTCAGCTGACAGCGAAGCTCGGCCGCATGCAGAATCGAAGCCTGTTCTCATGCCCGAACCTTCTCGGCCAGCGGCGCAACCGTCGCGGTTTCGATCCGCCCCGAGCGCATCGCCACCTGCCTGTCACAGCGCGCGGCGAGGGCAGGGTCGTGGGTGACCAGCACCAGCGTCATGCCGCGCTCTGCTGCCTTGGCGAACAGCAGGTCGGCGATCTGCCGGCCCGTCGCCTGGTCGAGATTGCCCGTCGGCTCGTCGGCGATGAGGATGCGCGGCTCCGGCGCCAGAGCGCGCGCGATCGCCACGCGCTGCTGCTCGCCGCCGGACAGTTCGCCGGGATAGTGCGTCACCCGGTCGGCCAGGCCGACGGCCGCGAGCTCGCGCTCGGCGATGGCGAAGGCATCGCGCTTGCCGGCGAGTTCGAGCGGCACGGCGACGTTCTCCAGCGCCGTCATGTTGGGGATCAGGTGGAAGGACTGGAACACGATGCCGATGTTGCGGCCGCGGAAGGCGGCGATCTGGTCCTCGCTGCGGCCGTTGAGCAGCTCTCCCGCGATCTTCACCGTTCCCGCATCGACGCGCTCGAGGCCGGCCAGCACCATCAGAAGCGTCGACTTGCCGGAGCCGGACGGCCCGACGATGCCGGTCGCCTCGCCTGCGGCGACGTCGAGGCTTACGCCCTTCAGCACGTGCACGGAGGACGCTCCCTCGCCGAGCGTGAGCGATACGTCCCGCAGTTCGATGACGGCTTCTGTCACTGCAATTCTGTCCTATATGGAAGTTGAAGGGCGAGGAATGTCTTCGTCATATCGGGTCTGACCTAATGGCTTTCAAACAGTTCTTCGCCGCCCTCGCAATTGGACTTGCGTCCGTGCTGGCCGCGCCCGCCGCGATGGCGGAGCCGTTTCGCGTCGTCGGCTTCGGCGACAGCCTCATGGCCGGCTTCGGTCTCGGCCCCGGCGAGGGTTTTCCCGAAAAACTGGAGGCTGCGCTACGCGCGCGCGGTCACGATGTGGTGATCGCCAATGCCGGCGTTTCGGGCGACACGACGAGCGGCGGCCTGTCGAGGCTGGACTGGTCCGTTCCCGACGGCACGCAGTTGGTGATCCTGGAACTCGGCGCCAACGACATGCTGCGCGGTCTGGCGCCAGACATCACCGAAAAGAACCTCGACCAGATGATTGCCCGGCTCAAGGAACGCAAGATCGGCGTGCTGCTCGCGGGTATGCGGGCCGCGCCAAACCTGGGTTCCGACTACCAGGCAGCGTTCGATTCAATCTATCCGCGCCTGGCCGAAAAATATGGAATCCCGCTCTATCCGTTCTTCCTCGACGGCGTGGCGGCAGATCAGGCGCTGCTCCTGGACGACGGGATGCATCCGAACGCGACAGGCATCGAGCGGATGGTCGAGCGCGCGCTGCCGACTGTCGAAAAAGCTATTGCCGGCAAATGATCCCTTGGCAGGGACCGAGAAAACTTCCGGTGCGTAAGCTCCTTCTCAACGACTTCGGGAGCACAAACAGCTTGCCCGCAACGGCGAACGGTGATTCGCTGAAGCTACGAATTTCGATTCGAGGAGAAGGGAGCCTGGCCATGCCGCGACTTTTCACCGCCCTCGAAATTCCGCGTGATGCCGCACTTTCCCTCTCGCTGCTGCGGGGAGGTCTGCCCGGAGCGCGCTGGATCGATGTCGAGAACTACCATCTCACCCTGCGTTTCATCGGCGATGTCGAAGGCCATGTGGCCGACGAGATCGTGGAGGCGCTCGACCGCGTCGACAAGCCCGGCTTCCAGCTGACGCTGTCGGGGGTCGGTGCATTCGGACAGAAGAAGCCGCACGCGGTTTGGGCGGGTGTCATCCCGTCGCCCGAACTCAACGCCCTGCAGGCGGAGATCGACCGGATCTGCAAGCGGCTGGGCGTGCCTTCCGATCCGCGCAAGTTCACGCCGCACGTCACTTTGGCGCGGCTCAGGAACACCAGTCCACTCGACGTGGCGTACTATCTCTCGGCGCGCGGGAACTTCGCCACCGTGCCCTTCCGGGTCGGGCGCTTCGTGCTGATGTCTTCGCGCGACTCAGTCGGCGGGGGACCCTATGTCGTCGAGGAGGCGTGGCCGCTCAACGGCGTCGCCTCGCGGCCGGCGAGCCGGTCGGCCAGTGCCTCCGAAGCCTCGCGGATCATGCGGTAGACGTCGAGAAAGCCGTCTTCGCCGCCATAATAGGGATCTGGAACGTCCTTGATGCGTCCGGTCGCAAGGTCGAGGAACAGTTCGACGCGGCCCGGCGATGCTTCGGGCGCCAGCCGGCGCAGGTCGTCGACGTTCGAGCGGTCCATGCCGAGGATGAGATCGAAGCGGTCGAAATCGGCAAGCGTGACCTTGCGCGCCTGCTGGGCGGTGATGTCGACGCCGTGGCGCGCCGCCACCGCGACCGAGCGCGGGTCGGGCGCCGACCCGGCGTGCCAGCCGCCGGTGCCTGCCGAATCGATGGCGAAGGCGGCTTCCAGGCCGCGTTCGGCCAGGACTGCGCGGAACACGCCCTCAGCCAGTGGCGAGCGGCAGATGTTACCGAGGCAGACGAAGAGGATCGATCTCACCTGTCTATCGCTCATATTTTCCGCCCCTTTCCCGAACCCCGCGCTATGCTGGCACCGGACCTCGATTAGCACGGGAGCGCGAAATGGCCAGAGAGAAACTTGGCGCGGCGGAAGTCAAGGAGGCCCTGGCCTCGCTCGAGGGCTGGGCGCTGGCCGCGGACGGGCTTTCGATCTCGCGCCGCTTCGAGTTCAGGAATTTCAGCGAGGCCTTCGCCTTCATGACCCGGGTCGCCATGGCGGCCGAGAAACTCGACCATCATCCCGACTGGTCGAATGTCTACAGGACCGTCGACGTGAAGCTGAACACGCACGACGCCGGAGGCCTGACGGACCTCGACTTCAAGTTGGCGAAGCGGATGAACGCCTATTCGTCTTCCTGAACGGCATCTTGCAGCCGGGCACGGACCTTCCCACATTGCCATGTGAAGGAGAGTGCCCAGATGGTGAAGATTCCGGGTTTCGACCATTTCCGCGGCGATGCCGCCGATGAGAGCGAGGTGCGCGAGAAGTTCTGGCGCAAGGCGAAGGACGCTGCCCGGCATGTCCCGTTCATGGAAGAGGTGGTCGCCGGCTACTACTGTGCGCTGGACAAGGAAACGCCGCTGAGGGCCAAGGGCATACTGCTCGGCGCGCTCGCCTATTTCATCCTGCCTGTGGACACCATCCCCGACGTGCTGTTCGGTCTCGGCTTCACAGACGACGTGGCGGTGCTGACCGCCGCCCTCGCCGCCGTGCGCGCGCATATGACGCCGGCGCACAGGCTGGCGGCGAGGGAAGCGCTGGCGCGTGACCTATAGTGTCGCGGCGATATTTCAGCGGGCCATAAAAAGTCAAATTCTTGCCGTTTTCGTGGTTTTCAACCGCAAAAGGGACGAAATTTCGCGCCGCAGGCGCGGCAATTTTGGTGGCGGTGCCTTCGGGCGGAAAATGCTTTTGTCGGGCGATTCACCCTTTGGTAACCCAGATTAAATCAAATTGAAGCGAACGGGTGGGCGCGCTGCCGGCCTGCCCCGCTCCATTTGAACTACAGGAAAAGCAATGCGCGCATTGATAGCAACAATTTCGGGTCTGGTGCTTGCAGTGTCGGCTGTGCCGGCACTCGCCCAGTCGGCGACCAAGATCGGCCAGCACAACGCCTGGGGCACCTACAGCTACCAGGCCCAGAACGGCAAGGTCTGCTACGTGCTGACCGTGCCGACCGACAAGCAGCCGCCGACGCTCGACCACGGCGACATGTTCTTCTTCGTCAGCCAACGCCCCGGCCAGAAGGTTTCCTTCGAGCCGCAATTCATTGCCGGCTACAATTTCCAGGAAAACTCCAAGGTGTCGGTCACCATCGGCGACAAGTCGTTCTCGATGTTCACCAAGGGCAAGTCCGCCTGGGTGGAGAACGCCGCCGAGGAGCCGGCACTGATCGCCGCCATGAAGGGCGGTTCGGACATGAAGGTGACGGCAAAGTCCGGCCGCGGCAATCCGACCAACTATGTCTTCTCGCTGAAGGGCATTTCGGCGGCCCTGAATTCGATCGCCACCTGCAAGTAGGCGACCGGGCGATGGCAGCAGTCAATGGCCGGGCGAATGCCCGGCTTTTTGATTTCTGAGGTTACCATGCACCGGATATTCGACGGCACTACGTCGCATCTCGATGCCGCTGCCTTGATATGGGCAAGGGCCACCGCCGCCCGGGACGGTGACGCCGAAATCGCCTCGCTAGCCGAGGCGAGGCCGATCATTGCGGGGGTGCTCGGCGCGTCGCAGCGCGCCCTGCTCGTGGTCGCTGAAGCCGGCGGCCAGGCTGAGGCGTTCGCCGCCGTCGCACCGGTTCCCGGCAGCGAGGAGATCGCGGAACTGCAGTATCTCGGCACTGATCCGTCAGCCTGGGGCACGGGAGCTGCCCGCGAGCTACTCGCTGCGCTGCCGACGCTGCTTCGCGAACGCGGTTTTGGGCAAGCGCGGCTATCCGTCTACACCGACAACGAGCGCGCCGTGCGTCTCTACGAGGGCATGGGCTGGGTGCCTGACGGCGTGCCGGTGCCGCATCATCGCACGGGGAAGTCGGAACAGCGCTACATGCTCGCGCTCCGGGTCGGCTCTGCGATCACAGGCTAAGAGACCTCCGGCCGCCTCAAAGCGTCGAACAGCCCATCCGCCCATTGCGGCGCGATGAGCCAGAGCGCCAGCACGACGGCGGCTGCCGCCTGCAGCACCACGATGGCGTAGAGCCGGGTGCGAAACGGCTCCTTGCGGGTCTTGTGGCGAAACAGGTGCTGCGCGGCCACCGCACCCACGCCACCGCCGGCTAGGGCGAGCCAGAGCAGTGTCCTTTCGGGGATACGCCGCACACCGGCGCAAGCGCGCCGCTTGTCCCACCAGAAGGCGATGAAGGCTGCGATGTTGACGGCGAGCAGCACGAGCACGATATGAAGCATGCCTGTCATCCGCCAAGCATCGCAGCCCGAACCTTAACAGGAAGCTAAGCTGCGGCGGAAATGCATGGCGGCCAAAACGTGACGCAGCGCCAGACCTGTGATATGTGGCGCGAAAATCCTACATTTCGCCGATATCCGAAGCTAGCTGAGCCCGAATGACCGTTTCGCTCGACCTCACCACCGATGCCACCCGCGACGCACTGCGCGCCCGCGTTGCCGCGCCCGTCAAGGGTGAGCTGATCGGCCTTACCCGCGAGGAACTCGCGGAAGCGCTGATCACCTCTGGCATCGTTCCCGAACGCCAGGCCAAGATGCGCGTGCAGCAGCTCTGGCACTGGCTCTATGTCCGCGGCGTCTCCGATTTCGCCGACATGTTCAACATCTCAAAGGACCTGCGCGCCGAACTCGCCAAGCACTTCACCATCTCGCGTCCCGAGATCGTCGAGGAGCAGATCTCGTCCGACGGCACGCGCAAATGGCTGTTCCGCTTCCCGCCGCGCGGCGCAGGCCGCCCGGTGGAGATCGAGACCGTCTACATTCCCGAGGAAGGTCGCGGCACGCTCTGCATTTCCAGCCAGGTCGGCTGCACGCTGACCTGCTCCTTCTGCCACACCGGCACGCAGAAGCTGGTGCGCAACCTGACCTCGGAAGAGATCCTGGCGCAGCTGATGACGGCGCGCGACCGGCTCGGCGACTTCCCCGACCGCGACACGCCCGCCGGCGCCATCGTCCCGGCCGAAGGGCGCAAGGTGTCCAACATCGTGATGATGGGCATGGGCGAGCCGCTCTACAATTTCGAGGCGGTGAAGAAGGCGCTGCTGATCGCTTCCGATGGCGACGGCCTGGCGCTGTCCAAGCGCCGCATCACGCTGTCGACCTCGGGCGTCGTGCCTGAAATCTTCCGGACTGGCGAGGAGATCGGCGTCATGCTGGCGATCTCGCTGCATGCCACCAACGACGACCTGCGCGACCTGCTCGTGCCGATCAACAAGAAGTTCCCGCTCAAGGAGCTGATCGACGCCTGCCGCAAATATCCCGGCCTGTCGAACGCCCGCCGCATCACCTTTGAATATGTGATGCTCAAGGACGTCAACGACAGCCTCGAGGACGCCAAGGCACTCGTCAAGCTGCTCAAGGGCGTGCCGGCAAAGATCAACCTGATCCCGTTCAACCCCTGGCCCGGCACCAACTACCAGTGCTCGGACTGGGAGACGATCGAGAAGTTTGCCGACTACATCAACAACGCCGGCTACGCTTCGCCCATCCGCACCCCGCGCGGCCGCGACATCCTCGCCGCCTGCGGCCAGCTCAAGTCCGAGTCCGAGCGTCTGAAGAAGAGCGAGCGCCTGGCGCTGGAAGCAATGATGATCGCCGGACACGGCGAGGCGTGAGCCGCTTCCTGCTCTATCTCGGCAAGTTCGCCCATATGGTGTTGGGCTTTGCGGTGGCGTCGCTGGCCGCCAGCGCCTTCCTCAACGTGATCCTTCTCGGTGCCGTCGGCTTCTTCGCGCCGGACATTCCGGAAGAGGTTGCGGGCAGCTCGCTGGTCTTCACCATCCCCTTCATCGCGCTGTTCGTCGCGTATTTCGCCTTCGTGCCGGCGGTAATCGTCATGCTGCTGGCCGAATTGCTCGGCAAGCGCGACTGGTTATTCTACGCTCTGTCGGGCGGCTTTGTGGCACTGGTCTTCATCGGCTTCGCCTATCAGGGCGGCGATCCCGGCTTTTCCTATCGCGATCCGCTGCTGCCGGTGTCGATCATCGGCAGCGGGCTGATCGGCGGCATCGCCTACTGGTTCGTCACCGGACGTTTCGCCGGTGGCCTGAAGGAAAATCCTACTTCGCCTGCGCCGTGAGGATCTTCAGCGCGAAGGCCGAGAACACGCCCGCGAACAGATAGTCGACGATGCGGGTCACGCGCGGGCTCTTCTTCAGCAGGCCGGCGAACTTGTCGGCAGCGATCACCATCGGCGCCGTCACGGGCAGCGACAGAACGATGAACATCGCTCCCAGGAAGAACAGCTTGCCCGGAGCGTTGGTGTCGGTGGCCGACACGAACTGCGGCAGGAAGGTCATGAAGAACAGGATGATCTTCGGGTTGAGCAGGTTGATGCCGAGCCCGGTGGCCCAGTTCTGGAAGAACGAGCGCGGCTCGCGCTTGGTGGTGTCGGGCGAGAACGCCGACCCCTTGGTGATCGCCTGGAAGGCGAGCCAGACGAGGTAGCCGGCACCGACGATCTTGAGCGCCATAAAGGCCTGCGGCGACGCGACGATCAGGGCCGACAGGCCCAGCGCCACCAGCGTGGTGTGGATGACGATGCCGGTCATGGCGCCCGACATGCAGGCGAAGCCGGCCTTCCGGCCCTCCGACAGGGCACGGCCGACGAACAGCGTCATGTCCGGCCCGGGCGTGATCGCGATGATGAAGGTGGCGACCGCAAACTGAAGGATCGTCGCCCAGTCGGGAATGAAGGACATGTTGGTGCCGCCGGTTCTGCCGCTGTGGCGAGATGGGGGGATCAGTCGGGATTTCCGGCACAAGCCGTACGCCCGCGCCGCCGGCGCTTCAACAGGAAAATGGTGGAGCGGCGCGCCGCCAAGCCCTTTGGGCAAGGCGACGCGCCTGTTCGGATCAGCTCGCGAAGTAGGTCTGGGTGCCGTGGGCCTCGATCGCTTCGGCGAGACGGCCGAGCGCGTGCACATAGGCCGCGGTCCGCACCGAAACCTGCTTGCCCTTGGCGACGTTCCAGATGGCGCGGCCTTCGCATTCCATGATGGTGCGGAGGCGGTCGTGGATCTCATTTACCGGCCAGTAGAAGCCCTGGCGGTTCTGCACCCACTCGAAATAGGAGACGGTGACGCCGCCGGCGTTCGCCAGGATGTCGGGCAGCACGACGACGCCCTTCTTCTCGAGGATCGCATCGGCTTCCGAGGTGACCGGACCGTTCGCCAGTTCGAGCACGATCCTGGCCTTGACACTGTCGGCGTTGCCGACGTGGATCATGTTTTCCAGCGCCGACGGCACCAGGATGTCGCAGTCGACGCCGACCAGCGCCTTGCCGTCGAGCAGCTCATGGCCGCCCTGGCCGGCGGTCGAGGTCACCGAACGGCCACTGTTCTTGGCAGCGAACAGGCGCTCGAGGTCGAGCCCGCCGGCAGCCTGCACGGCGCCTTCGGAGTCGGAGACCGCGACGACCTTGTGGCCGTCGGCCGCGAGCAGGCGGGCGATGTGCTGGCCGGCATTGCCGAAGCCCTGCACGGCGACGCGCAGGCTGCCCTTGAGGCCGAGGTCGTCGGCGAGATGGCGAACTAGGTAGTAGCCGCCGCGCGCCGTGGCGTCGCCGCGACCGAGGGAACCGCCGAGCGCCAGCGGCTTGCCGGTGATGACGGCGGGCGAAGCCTGGCCGACGATCTGCGCGTATTCATCGGCCATCCAGCCCATGATCATCGAGTTGGTGTAGACGTCGGGCGCGGGGATGTCGCGGTCCGGGCCGATGATGCGCGCAAAGGCCTGGATGTAGGCCCGGGACAGGCGCTCCAGCTCCGCCTTCGAGAGCTTGCGCGGATCGACCTGGACGGCGCCCTTGCCGCCGCCATAGGGCAGGTTCATCACGGCGCATTTGAAGGTCATCCAGAAGGCCAGCATCTCGACCTCGTCGGCGGTCGATTCCGGATGGAAGCGGATGCCGCCCTTGGTCGGGCCGCGGGTGTCGTCGTAGCGGCAGCGCCATGCGATGAAGGATTTGCGCGAGCCGTCGTCCATTCGGATCATGAGGCGGGCTTTGGTGGTCTCGCGGGCAAATTTCAGTTTCTCGATTACATCTGCATCGATGTTGACGTGTTTCGCGGCCTCATCCAGGCGCACGAGTGCATGATCGAGAAGACTGCCTTCTGACATAGGGGATTCCTGTCTGATGATTGTATTTGCAGTTCGGTGAGCGGCTGGAAGCCGCCGACAGACCGCCTGCACACAATTTCATCAGATTTCAATGACGTACAAAGTCGCAACCGTGACCCAAGGTTATGTTCCATCTGACAGAGAGGCCACAAGAAGCGCGTTTTGCCGCTTTTCGGGGCAGAATGGCCCGGATCGCGGCCGTGTGGTCCAGTCGTACCTTCCTGTTGGTCCTGGGGGTGCCTTCCCCAGCGGAACCATGGCGTCGAGGCTGATGTGACCCTTTCCGGCATGTTGACTTGCCCGGCTTGCCATCCTTCAACTGCCTGCCACTGACAGGAGTTCGCGATGCAGCCAGTGTTCGACGGCCACAACGATGTGCTTTTCCGCTTGTGGGAGAACGCGGCCAAGGGCGCGGACCCCGTAGCCGAATTCATCGAAGGCACCAGGCAGGGCCACATCGACAAGCCGCGTGCCAGGAAAGGCGGCCTCGCCGGCGGCCTGTGCGCCAACTACATCACTTCCGGCGGCATCTTCGACGAGAATCGCGATGCCAATGGGCACTACGCGGTGCCGCTGTCGGAGCCGCTGGAACGGTCGCCGTCGCTCGACATCGCCCTCGACATGGCCTCGATCGCCTTCAGGCTGGAGCGCGCCGGCGCCTGGAAGATCTGCCGCAATTCGAAGGACATCGAGGCTGCCGAGGCCGAGGGCAAGTTTGCCGCCGTTCTGCACATGGAAGGCTGCGAGGCGATCGACGCCGATCTCGCGGCCCTCGACGTGTTCTACGCCGCCGGGCTTCGCTCGCTCGGACCGGTGTGGAGCCGCAACACCGTCTTTGGCCATGGCGTGCCCTTCGCCTTCCCGTCGAGCCCCGACACCGGTCCCGGCCTGACAGAAGCCGGCAAAAGACTGATCAAGGCGTGCAACCGCATGGGCATTGCGATCGACCTCGCCCACATCACCGAGCAGGGCTTCTGGGACGTGGCGCGGCTGTCGGAGAAGCCGCTCATCGTCAGCCACTCCAACGTGCACGCGATTACGCCGATCAGCCGCAACCTCACCGACAAGCAGTTCGACGCGGTGCGCGAGAGCAAGGGGCTCGTCGGCCTCAACTTCGCCGTCACCATGCTGCGCGAGGACGGGGCAAAGCGCGCCGACACGCCGTTGTCGGACATGATCCGGCACATCGACTATATGGTCGACCGTATGGGCATCGACTGCGTGGCGCTCGGCTCGGACTTCGATGGCGCTACCATTCCGGCGGAGATCGGCGACGCGGCAGGACTTCAAAGGCTCGTTGCCGCCATGCGTGATGCTGGTTATGGTGAAGACGATCTGGCGAAAATATGCCGCGACAACTGGTTGAGAGTCTTGCGCTCGGCCTGGCACGAAGCGGAACAGCGATAACAACTATTCGTCAACTTGGGGAACTGAAAGACATGTTTATCGGGAAACTGAACGGGCATTTCCGTGTACTGCTTGCCGGCGCCGCCGTGTCGGCCCTCGTCCTCTCCGCCGCGCCGTCATTCGCCGAGACCCCGGCGGACACGCTGGTGCAGGCCTGGGCCATCGACGACACCATCACGCTCGACCCGGCCGAGTCCTTCGAGCTCAGCCCTGCCGAATTCCTCGGCAACGCCTACGACATGCTGGTGCGGCTCGACGTCGCTGACACTTCCAAGGTCAAGCCCGGCGTGGCCGAAAGCTGGACCGTTTCCGACGACGGCCTGACCTATACCTTCAAGCTCAAGCCGGGCCTCAAGTTCGCCTCGGGCAACCCGATCACCGCTGAGGACGTCGCCTGGTCGTTCGAGCGCGTCGTCAAGCTCGACAAGAGCCCGGCCTTCATCCTCACCCAGTTCGGCCTGACCAAGGACAATGTCACCGAGAAGGCCAAGGCGACCGACGAGAACACCTTCGTGCTCACGGTCGACAAGGCATATGCGCCGAGCTTCGTGCTGAACTGCCTCACTGCCACGGTGGGCGCGGTGGTCGACAAGAAGCTGCTGCTCGAACACGTCGCCGCCGTGACGCCCACCGACGACTACAAGTTCGACAACGATTTCGGCAACGGCTGGATGAAGACCGGCTATGCCGGCTCGGGCCCGTTCAAGATTCGCGACTGGCGCGCCAACGAAATCCTCGTGCTGGAACGCAACGACAACTACTACGGCGACAAGCCGGCGCTGGCGCGCGTCATCTATCGCCACGTCAAGGAAAGCGCGACCCAGCGCCTGATGCTCGAAAGCGGCGACGTCGACGTCGCCCGCAATCTCGAGCCGGGCGATCTCGAAGCGGTGTCCAAGAACGCCGACCTCACGACGACGAGTGCACCCAAGGGCACGGTGTACTACATCAGCCTCAACCAGAAGAACCCGAACCTCGCCAAGCCAGAAGTGCGCCAGGCGCTCAAGTACCTGGTCGACTACGACGCGATCGGCTCGACCCTGATCAAGGGCATCGGCGAGATCCGCCAGACCTACCAGCCCAAGGGCGTGCTCGGCGCGCTCGATTCCGATCCGTTCAACTTCGACGTCGCGAAGGCCAAGGAACTGCTGGAGAAGGCAGGCCTGAAGGACGGCTTCTCGATCACCATGGACGTCCGTAACACCCAGCCGGTGACCGGCATCGCCGAGGCCTTCCAACAGACCGCCGGCCAGGCCGGCGTGAAGGTCGAGATCATCCCCGGCGACGGCAAGCAGACGCTGACCAAGTACCGTGCCCGCAACCACGACATGTATATCGGCCAGTGGGGCATGGACTACTGGGATCCGAACTCCAACGCCGAGACCTTCACCTCCAACCCGAACAACGCCGACGACGGCACGGTGAAGACGCTGGCCTGGCGCAATGCCTGGGATGTTCCGGAACTGACCGAGAAGACCAAGGCCGCCCTGCTCGAACGCGACGCCGACAAGCGCGCCGCAATGTACCGGGAACTGCAGCAGGCAGCCCTCGACACCAGCCCGTTCGTGCTGATCTTCCAGCAGACCGAGGTCGCCGGCCTGCGCGGCAACGTCAAGAACTACAAGCTGGGGCCGAATTTCGATTCGAACTTTGTCGCCCCCGTGACCAAGGAATGATCCTGCAGGATCAAGCCATTGAGCACCGCTGACACCCAGAAGCCAGCGAGGCGCGCCAACCGGCGCGCCTCCGCCATCATCGGCGCGATCGCCAGTTTCCTGGTCGTCGTCGCCACCACCTATCTCGGCCTCTTGGCCGTGACCTTCTTCATCGGCCGTGTCGTGCCCATCGACCCGGTGCTCGCCATCGTCGGCGACCGCGCGCCGGCCCATGTCGTCGAGCGCACGCGCGAGGCAATGGGCTTCAACCTGCCCTACTACCAGCAGTTCTACCTCTATGTGAAAGGCGTGCTATCAGGGGATTTCGGCACCTCGGTGCTGACCACCAACCCGGTGATGGCGGACATCCGCCGCGTCTTTCCGGCGACCATGGAACTCGCCACGGTGGGCACCATCATCGGCGCGGCGCTCGGCATCCCGCTCGGTGTATTGGCCGCGGTGAAGCGCGGCAGCGTCGCCGACCAGATCGTGCGCGTCGTTGGCCTCGTCGGCTATTCGGTGCCGATCTTCTGGCTCGGCCTGATCGCGCTGCTGGTCTTCTATGCCCGGCTCGGCTGGACCTCCGGCCCCGGCCGCATCGACGTCGTGTTCGAATACACCTTCACGCCCGTCACCGGCTTCTACCTGCTCGACGCCGTCATCAACCGCGACTGGGCCGCCTTCAAAGACATCTTCTCGCACATCATCCTGCCGGCGTCGCTGCTCGGCTATTTCTCGCTCGCCTATATCAGCCGCATGACGCGCTCCTTCATGCTGAACGAACTGAGCCAGGAATACATCGTGGCCGCGCGCGCCAAGGGGCTGTCGGAAAGCCGCATCATCTGGGGCCACGCGCTGCGCAACGCCGCCGTGCCGCTGGTCACCGTGATCGCGCTGTCCTACGCCGGCCTGCTCGAAGGCTCGGTGCTGACCGAAACCGTGTTCGCCTGGCCGGGTCTCGGCCTCTACATCACCAACTCGCTGCAGAACGCCGACATGAACGCCGTGCTCGGCGGCACCATCGTCATCGGTTCGGTCTTCATCGGCATCAACCTGTTGTCCGACCTGCTCTACCGCATGCTCGACCCAAGGACGCGTATACGATGAGCGACACTGCCATGACACGCCGCGAATGGTTGCTGACCGACCGGCCGCAGTCACGCACGCAGGCCCGGCTCGGCCGCGCCTACGTCACCTGGCGGCGCTTCACCGCCAACAAGCTCGCCGTTATCGGCCTGGTGATCATCCTCGGCCTGCTGTTCGTCGCGGCCTTCGCGCCGCTGCTCGCACCAAAGTCGCCCTATATCGGCGACCTCAAGAACGCACGGCTGATGGCGCCCAGCGCCGAATTCTGGCTCGGCACCGACGACCAGGGCCGCGACATCCTCTCGCGCCTGATCTACGGCTCGCGGCTGACGCTGCAGGTGGTGTTCCTGGTCGCCGTCATCGCCGCCCCCATCGGCCTGCTCGTCGGAACCGTGTCCGGCTATGCCGGGGGCTGGGTCGACGCGGTGCTGATGCGTATCACCGACATCTTCCTCGCCTTCCCCAAGCTCGTGCTGGCGCTGGCCTTCGTCGCAGCACTAGGGCCCGGCATCGAGAACGCCATCATCGCCATCGCGCTGACCTCGTGGCCGCCTTATGCCCGCATCGCCCGAGCCGAGACCCTGACGGTGCGGCGCTCGGACTACATCTCGGCGGTGAAGCTGATGGGCGCTTCGCCGATGCGCATCGTGCTGCGCCACATCATGCCGCTCTGCATCTCGTCGCTGATCGTGCGGGTCACCCTCGACATGGCCGGTATCATCCTGACCGCCGCCGGCCTCGGCTTCCTCGGCCTGGGCGCCCAGCCGCCGCTGCCCGAATGGGGCGCGATGATCGCATCGGGGCGCCGCTTCATCCTCGACCAGTGGTGGGTCGCAGCGGCACCGGGGGTGGCGATCCTCATCGTCAGCCTCGGCTTCAACCTGCTCGGCGACGGCCTGCGCGACGCCCTCGACCCAAGGAGCGCCGGCCAATGAGCGCGATGCTCAACGTCGAGGACCTGCGCGTCGAGTTCCCGACCCGCACCGGCATGGTGCAGGCGGTGCGCGGCGTGACCTTCTCGCTGGGCCAGGAGCGGCTTGGCATCGTCGGCGAGAGCGGCTCGGGCAAGTCGCAGACCGGCCGCGCCATCATGGGGCTCACCCCCCAGCACGCCCACATATCCGCCAAGCGGCTGGAGTTCAGCGGCATCGACCTGCTCAAGGTTTCGCAGGCCCAGCGCCGGGACCTGCGCGGCAACCGCGTCGCGATGATCCTGCAGGACCCGAAGTACTCGCTCGACCCGGTCATGACCATCGGTCGCCAGATCGTCGAGACGCTCCGGACGCACGAGAAGGTGTCGAAGGCCGAAGCACGCGAGAAGGCGCTGGACATGCTCGCCGCCGTCCAGATCCGCGACCCGGCGCGCGTGTTCGGGCTCTATCCGCACGAGGTTTCGGGCGGCATGGGCCAGCGCGCCATGATCGCCATGATGCTGATCGCCGGCCCGGAGCTTCTGATCGCAGACGAGCCGACATCGGCGCTCGACGTAACGGTCCAGCTCGACATCCTGCGCATCCTCGACAGCCTTGTGATCGAGCGCGGCATGGGCCTGATCTTCATCTCGCACGACCTCAGGCTGGTCTCGACCTTCTGCGACCGGGTGATCGTCATGTATGCAGGCAAGATCGTCGAGGAGCTGAAGGCCTCCGAGCTGTCGCAGGCGAAACACCCCTACACGCAAGGGCTGCTCAACTGCATGCCCAGGATCGGCGCCGACCGGCATCCGCTGCCGGTGCTCGACCGCAAGCCGGAGTGGCTGCTGTGACCGTCGCCCTTTCCATCGACAAGCTGCGCGTCGTCTACGACGAGTTCGTCGCGCTGAAGGACGTGAGCCTTGCGGTCCGGCAGGGCGAATCCTTCGGGCTGGTGGGAGAATCCGGTTCCGGCAAGTCGACGCTGCTGCGCGCCGTGGCGGGCCTCGCGCCCGTCTCCGCAGGCAGCATCGACGTCAACGGCCAACGTCTCGGCAAGACGCGCGACAAGGCGTTCTATAGCCAGGTGCAGATGGTGTTCCAGGACCCCTACGGTTCGCTGCACCCACGCCAGACGGTCGACCGGCTGCTTCTGGAGCCGCTTGCCATCCACGGCTTCGGCGACACCGAAAAGCGCATCCAGCGCGCCCTCGACGAGGTTGGCCTCGGTTCGAGCTTCCGCTTCCGCTACTCGCACCAGCTGTCGGGCGGCCAGCGCCAGCGCGTGGCGATTGCCCGGGCGCTGATCCTCGAACCGTCGATCCTGCTGCTCGACGAGCCCACCTCGGCGCTCGACGCCTCGGTGCAGGCCGAAGTGCTCAACCTGCTCGAACAGGTGCGCCGCGACCGCAAGCTCACCTTCGTCATGGTCAGTCACGACCTCGGGGTCATCACCCACATGTGCGAACGGCTGATGGTGATGCAGGGCGGCGAGGAGGTGGAGAGGCTCGAGGCCGGCGATCTCGCCACGCGCAACGTCGCCAGGGACTACACGCGCAACCTGCTGGTGGCGAGCGAAGGATTCGTGCGGGGCGCCTGACCAGCAGCTTGTGTCGGGCGGTGATTGCCTGCAAATTCTCGGACCGAAGGGGCCCAACGGCTCCCGGTCCGCAACTCTTGTCAGGTGTCCAAAAAATGCTTCTCGGCATCGATCCGCTGCTCGGCCCCGACGTGCTCTACGTGCTCCGTGCCATGGGGCACGGCGACGACCTGATCATCGCCGACGCCAATTTCCCGGCCGACGCGATGGCGCGGCAGACCGTCTTCGGCCGGCCGCTGCGCATCGACGGCGACATCGTCAGCGTGATGAGGGCGGTGCTGTCGGTGATGCCGGTCGACACCTTCGTCGACGACGCCTTCGGCCGCATGGAGGTCGTCGGCAAGCCCGACGAGATCCCCGAAGTGCAGCGAGAGGTCGGCAAGCTGATCGAGGGCACCGGAACGAAGATGGTCGGCATCGAGCGCTTCGCCTTCTACGAGCGCGCCAAGAAGGCCTATGCCGTCATCCAGACGCAGGAACGCCGCTTCTACGCCGACTTCGCCGTCCGCAAGGGCGTGGTGCCGCCGGGAGCGTGAGTTCCAGACAATACCCCCACCCCTAGCCCCTCCCCACAAGGGGGAGGGGAACTTTGGCGCACCGGTCTGCCGCTCACGCGTTGTTTGATGTCACGCAGCACATTGCGCACATCGTCTTGGCGAGAACAGAATTCCCCTCCACCTTGTGGGGAGGGGCTAGGGGTGGGGGTAAGTCTCGTAGCGCCCTACGACAGCGACAGTTTCGCCGCGACGTCCTTGAGCAGGATCAGCGTCTGGTCGATGTCGGCCTGCTTGTCGTCGATCCGCTGGATATAGGGGCAGGTGAGCACCGCGATGGCGAAGCCGTCGGGCGACAGGATCGGCACCGAAATGTCGTCGATCGCCCGCATCTGCTGGCTCGCACCGACGCGATGGCCGGTGTCGCGGTATTCTTGCAGCACCGGTTCCAGCGTCTCGCGCATGGCTGCATTCTTGGTGCCTTCCCAGCGCGCCGTGGCCTCGGACTGCGAATGCGGGTCCTGGAAGGCGAGCAGGATGTGGCCGGAGCTCGTGGTCAGGAGGTCGATATGGGCGCCGATGCGGATGCCGAACTCCCAGTTTCCCGGCGGGCTGGCATGCGCCACCACGATAGCCGCATCTCGGTCCGGCGCGACCAGATGGCATGACTGGCCGGCGGCGCTGGCAAAGGCATCCATCAGCGGCTGGGCACGAGCCACCAGGCGCCGCACCGGCGGATGCCGGTGGGCAAGGACGAACAGCTTCATCGTCAGCGCATATCGGTCGCCTTCGGGCGATCGGCTGACATAGTCGCGCGCCACCAGGCGCTCGAGCATGCGATAGACCTCGCTCGGCCCGCGTCCCATCGCCTTGACGATCTCGGCGCGCGTCAGGCCGCCGGGCTGCTGGGACAGCAGTTCCAATATGTCCAGTCCCTTGTCGAGCGCCGGGGCGCGGTAGCGTTCGTCCTTGTCGACGTTGTTGGCGGTCCTGGCCGGCCCTTTGGGCATAACGCGACGTCCTCCCTGACGACTCCGCCTCACGATTCCCCATTGCAAGGGCGGTTCATTTATGAATAGTATGTTCGTATATAGACAGAAGCGCAAGCAGTTTGCTGGGAGGAGGCAACGGTTATGCGACTGAGCGGGAAACGCATTTTCATTTCCGCCGCCGCCCAGGGCATCGGCCGCGCCAGCGCATTGGCCTGTGCCGCAGAGGGCGCACATGTCATCGCCACCGACATCAATGTCGATGCGCTGAAGCAGCTTTCGGCCGAGCACGAGAACATCGAGACGCATCACCTCGACGTGCGCGACAGCGCAGCGGTCGCCGCCTTCGCGGCAGGGCAGGATGCGCTGGACGGCCTCTTCAACTGCGCCGGCTTCGTGCATAACGGCACGATCATGGATTGCGGCGAGGACGACTGGGACTTCAGCTTCGACCTCAACATCAAGAGCATGTACCGCACGACGAGGGCCTTCCTGCCGGCGATGCTCGATCGCGCCGAAAAAACCGGCGCGGTGTCGATCCTCAACATGGCCTCCATGGCCTCGTCGATCAAAGGCTTCCCCAACCGGCTTCTCTACGGCGCCACCAAGGCGGCGGTGATCGGCTTCACCAAGGCCATGGCCGCCGACTACGTGCGCCGCGGCGTGCGCTGCAACGCGCTCTGCCCGGGAACGGTCGACACGCCGTCGCTGCGCGGCCGCATCGCCGCGGCCGCCGACCCGGTGCAGGCCGAGAAGGACTTCATCGCCCGGCAGCCCATCGGCCGGCTCGCCACGGTCGACGACATCGTGCCGCTGGTCGTCTACCTGCTTTCGGATGAATCGCGCTTCGTCACCGGCCAGGCAATACTGGTCGACGGCGGCGTAACCATCTAGGCGGAGTGGCGGCCATGATCGAGAGGATCGACGGCCACTGCCACTACTGGGCGCTGAAGCGCGGCGATTACGGCTGGCTTTCCCCGGATGCCACCCAACTCGCGCCGATCTACCGCGACTTCGGACAAGCAGAGATGCAGCCGCTGGCGGAAAAGGCGGGGATCAGCCATCGCATCCTCGTCCAGGCAGCACCCACCGTAGCCGAGACCGACTATCTTCTCGAGCAGGCGGCCAAGGACAGCGCAGTTGCCGGCGTCGTCGGCTGGGTCGACCTGGCCAATGCGGCAAGCGTCGCTTCGCTGGAGCGGCTGGCCGGAAATCCCCTGTTCAAGGGCGTCCGGCCGATGCTGCAGGACATCGAAGACATCGAGTGGATCGCGACGGCGCCGAATGCCGAGGCCATCGCCGCGCTGAAGCGGCTCGGACTGCGGTTCGATGCTTTGGTGATGCCCCAGCATCTCCAGGCGTTGCGGCTCTTCGTCGAGGCCAACCCGGACCTGCCGGTCATCATCGACCACGCCGCCAAGCCTGCCTTCACCGCGCCCGACGACGATCCGCGCCACGCCCTGTGGAAGGTCGGCATGGCCGAGCTTTCCGGCCACACGCACGTGCACTGCAAGCTGTCGGGCCTGCTTACCGAACTGCCCGCCGCCGGCCTGACCACGCCTGTTGCTGCGGCCGCAGCACTCATGCCCACGCTCGAAACGCTACTGACCTGGTTCGGCCCGCAGCGCATCGTCTGGGGGTCTGACTGGCCGGTGTTGAACCTTGCTGGCGGCTACGACTTCTGGGTCGAGGTCACGGCGCTGCTGCTCGACAATTTGAGCGACGACGAGCGCGCCAGCATTTATTCAGGTGCGGCCCAGCGTTTCTATGGCCTCGACGGGGGGAGCGAATGAGCGCCCTCGTCGTCATGAAGGACATCGAGAAGTCGTTTCCCGGAGTGCGGGCGCTTCACAACGCCCAGCTGGAGCTGCGCTCAGGTGAAGTGCATGCGCTGATGGGCGAAAATGGCGCCGGCAAGTCGACGCTGATGAAGATCCTGTCGGGCATCTACCGCCGCGACGGCGGCGAGATACTGCTCGACGGCAAGCCGGTGGAGATCACCTCGCCGCGGCAGGCGCAGGAGCTCGGGATCGGGATCATCCACCAGGAGCTGAGCCTGATGCCGCACCTGACGGCGGCGCAGAACATCTTCATCGGCCGCGAGCCGCGCAGGGGCATGGGCATCCTACTCGACGAGGCCAGGCTCAATGCCCAGGCGGCCGAGATCTTCGCCAGCATGCACCTCAAGCTCGACCCGCGTACGCCGGTCGAGCGGCTGACCATTGCGCGCCAGCAGATGGTCGAGATCGCCAAGGCGCTGTCGCACCGCTCGCGCGTGCTGATCATGGACGAGCCCACGGCGGCGCTCAATGACGCGGAGATCAACGAGCTCTTCGCCATCATCGCCAGGCTGAAGGCCGAAGGCGTCGGCATCGTCTACATCTCGCACAAGATGGACGAGCTGAAGCGGATCGCAGACCGGGTGACGGTGATGCGCGACGGGGAGTACATCGGCACCGTGCCGGCGGCCGAGACGCCGGTCGAGAAGATCATCGCGATGATGGTGGGCCGGGCGCTTTCCGACGAACGCGCGACCATCGCCGACCATGCGGAATCGCCGGTGGTCCTCGAGGTGCGGGGGCTCCGGCGCGGCAACGAAATCCGCGACGTCGGTTTTTCCGTGCGCAAGGGAGAGATACTGGGCTTCGCCGGGCTGATGGGCGCGGGCCGCACCGAGGTGGCGCGCGCCATCTTCGGGGCCGACCGGATCGACGCCGGCGAAGTCTTCATGCACGGCCGCAAGGTCGACATCCGCAAGCCGCAGGATGCGGTGCGCGCCGGCATCGGCTACCTGTCCGAGGACCGCAAGCATTTCGGCCTCGCCACCGGCATGGACGTGCGCAACAACGTCGTCATGGCGAGCCTGAGCCGCTTCACGGGCACCGGGGGGCTGCTCAAGGAAGCGGCCATGCACGAGGCGGCCGTCCGCTATATCGACCAGCTGGCGATCAAGACGCCGTCCGATAGGCAGGAAGCGCGGCTGCTCTCGGGCGGCAACCAGCAGAAGATCGTCATTGCCAAGTGGCTGCTGCGCGACTGCGAGGTGCTGATCTTCGACGAGCCGACGCGCGGCATCGACGTGGGCGCCAAGAACGAGATCTACAAGCTGCTCAACGCCCTGGCCGGCCAGGGACGGGCGATCATCGTCATATCGTCCGAGCTGCCGGAGATCCTGCGGCTCAGCCACCGCATCGCCGTCATGTGCGAAGGACGCCTGACCGGCATCCTGCCCGGCGGCGCTTCGCAGGAAGAGATCATGCACCTCGCCACGCTGCGCGGCGACGCATTGAACGACAACGAAAAAAGAAAGCCGGCAAAGGGAGCGCCGAAATGAGCGCGACAGTGTCAACGTCCAACGTCTCCTCGGGCAGGCGCTTCTCCGGTGCGCAGCACAGGCTACTGGCCTTCGGCAGCCTGATCGCGCTCATTGTCGTCTTCAGCCTGGCATCGCCGAATTTCCTGCAGACGTCCAACATCATCGCCATCCTGCAGGCGACCTCGGTCAACGGCGTGCTGGCGATCGCAGCGACCCTGGTGATCATCACCGGCGGCATCGACCTGTCGGTCGGCACGCTGATGACCTTCTGCGCCGTCATTGCCGGCGTCGTGCTGACCTTCTGGGGCATGCCGCTGCCCCTTGGCGTGCTTGCGGCCATCTTGGCTGGGGCGGCGAGCGGGCTCGTCTCGGGTACCTTCATCGCCGAGCTGAAGATCCCGCCCTTCATCGCCACGCTCGGCATGATGCTGATCCTCAAGGGCCTGTCGCTGGTCATCTCAGGTACGCGGCCGATCTATTTCAACAGCACGCCCGGCTTCACCGAGATATCCCAGGGCTCGCTGATCGGGGCGGTCATTCCATCGCTGCCGATCCCCAACGGCGTGCTGATCCTGTTTCTGGTGGCGGCGGCGGCTAGCTTCATCCTCGAGCGCACGATCCTCGGCCGCTTCACCTTCGCGCTCGGCTCCAACGAGGAGGCCGTGCGCCTCTCCGGCGTCAACACCGACCGCTGGAAGATCGCCGTCTATGCGCTCGCGGGCGGCATCTGCGGCATCGCCGGCCTGCTCATCGCCTCGCGGCTCAATTCGGCGCAGCCGGCGCTCGGCCAGGGCTACGAGCTCGACGCCATCGCCGCGGTGGTCATTGGCGGCACATCGCTGTCGGGCGGTCGCGGCACGATCATCGGGACGCTGATCGGGGCGCTGATCATGAGCGTGCTCGCCAATGGGCTGCGCATCCTCTCGGTCGCACAGGAATGGCAGACCGTGGTCACCGGCCTCATCATCATTCTCGCCGTCTACACCGACATTCTGCGGCGGCGCGGGCTTTGAGGAGGCCCGCTTCGCGCAACGCGGTCGCGCTGCGCCAACACCAAGAAGAGAGCCGAACGCTCCATCAACCAGGAAAACGAACCTACGGAGGAACCATGTTTACCAGACGCACCGTGCTCGGCGCCCTCGGCGCCGCAGCGATCCTGGGCTACGGCTCGACCATCGCGATGGCCCAGGACAAGATGTACATCCCGCTCATCTCCAAGGGCTTCCAGCACCAGTTCTGGCAGGCCGTGAAGGCAGGCGCCGACAAGGCCGCTGCCGATCTCGGGGTCGAGGTCACCTTCGAGGGGCCGGACTCGGAATCGCAGGTCGATCGCCAGATCGACATGCTGGCCGCGGCACTCGCCAAGAAGCCGGCAGCGCTCGGCTTTGCGGCCCTCGACAGCCAGGCGGCGATCCCGCTCCTGCAGCAGGCCAAGGATGCCAAGATCCCGGTCGTCGCCTTCGACTCGGGCGTCGACAGCGACATCCCCGTCGCCACCGCTTCGACCAACAACATCGCGGCGGCCGCACTCGCGGCCGACAAGATGGCCGAGCTTATCGGCGACGAGGGCAAGGTGGCCGTGCTGGTGCATGACCAGACCAGCCGCACCGGCATCGATCGGCGCGACGGTTTCGTCAACCGCATGAAGGAAGCCCACCCCAAGGTCGAGATCGTCTCGATCGAATATGGCGGCGGCGACCACCTCAAGTCGACCGAGATCACCAAGGCCGTCCTGCAGGCCAATCCGGACCTCAAGGGCATGTTCGGCGGCAACGAGGGCTCGGCCATCGGCGTGGTCAACGGCGCCAAGGAACTGGGCCGCAAGCTGGTGATCATCGGCTATGACTCGGGCGCCCAGCAGAAGCAGGCGATCCGCGACGGCGAGATGGCCGGAGCGATCACCCAGAACCCGGTCGGCATCGGCTACAAGACGGTCGAGGCCGCTGTGAAGGCGGCCAAGGGCGAGGCGGTCGAGAAGAACATCGACACCGGCTTCTACTACTACGACAAGTCGAACATCGATAATCCGGAGATCGCAGCCGTCCTGTACGACTGATCCGTTGCAACCATCCCGGAGGCGGTGCGCCGCCTCCGGTCTTCTTCAAACAGGGTGAAACTGATGAAACTGCTCCGCTACGGCCCCAAGGGCAATGAAAAGCCCGGCATCCTCGACAGCGCAGGCCGCGTCCGCGACCTCTCGGGCGTCGTCGACGACATTGCCGGCGATGTGCTCACGCCCGAAGGCCTTGCCCGCCTGCGCGCCGTCGAAATTTCGGCCTTGCCGCTGGTAGAGGGCACGCCGCAAAACGACCTGCGCCTCGGCGCCTGCGTCGGGCGGATCGGCAAGTTCATCTGCATCGGCCTCAACTATGCCGACCACGCGGCAGAAACCGGGGCCGCCATCCCGGCCGAACCCATCGTCTTCAACAAATGGACCAGCGCCATCGTCGGTCCTGACGATGACGTCGAGATCCCGCGCGGTTCGGTCAAGACCGACTGGGAGGTCGAGCTCGGCGTGGTCATCGGCAAGCCCGGACGCTACATCGACGAAGCCGATGCCATGAGCCACGTGGCCGGATATTGCGTCGTAAACGACGTCTCCGAGCGCGAGTTCCAGATCGAGCGTGGCGGCACCTGGGACAAGGGCAAGGGCTGCGACACCTTCGGCCCGACCGGCCCATGGATGGTCACCGCCGACGAGATCGCCGACCCGCAGAACCTCAAGATGTGGCTCGACGTCGACGGCAAGCGCTTCCAGGACGGCTCGACGAAGACGATGATCTTCGGCGTCAGGCACGTCGTTTCCTACCTCAGCCGCTTCATGAGCCTGCAGGCCGGCGACGTCATCTCGACCGGCACGCCACCCGGCGTCGGCCTCGGCCAGAAGCCGCCCGTCTATCTCAAGGCCGGACAGACGATGACCCTCGGCATCGAAGGCCTCGGCTCCCAGAGGCAGCGCGTCGTCGCCGCCTGATCCAGGAATAGGACCATGACCAGCATCATCGACATGCGGGTGCTCGACCTGCGCTTCCCGACCTCGCAGCATCTCGACGGTTCCGACGCGATGAACCCGGACCCCGATTATTCGGCGGCCTATGTCATCCTGAAGACCGACACGCCAGGGATCGAGGGTCATGGCCTGACCTTCACCATCGGCCGCGGCAATGAGATCTGCTGCGCGGCGATCGAGGCGATGCGCCATCTCGTCGTCGGGCTGGACATGGCCAAGGTCGCAGCCGACATGGGCGCCTTCTGGCGCCATGTCACCTCGGACAGCCAGCTGCGCTGGATCGGGCCTGACAAGGGCGCGATCCACCTGGCCACCGGCGCGGTCGTCAACGCCGTCTGGGACATCTGGGCCAAGATATCAGGCAAGCCGGTGTGGAGGCTGGTCGCCGACATGTCGCCCGAGGAACTCGTGCGCTGCATCGACTTCCGCTACATCACCGACTGCATCACGCCGGACGAGGCGCTCGCCATGCTGCGCGAGAAGGAGGCCGGCAAGGCCGAGCGTATCGCCACGCTCGAGCGCGAGGGTTACCCCTGCTACACCACTTCGGCCGGCTGGCTCGGCTATGGCGACGAGAAGCTGCGCCGGCTCTGCCAGGAGGCGGTCGACGCAGGCTTCAACCACGTCAAGCTCAAGGTCGGCCGCGACAAGGCCGACGACATCAGG
>MEEF01000037.1 GCA_001724355.1 Mesorhizobium sp. SCN 65-20
GCTACCGGTGTCCCATCATTGGGAAAGTCAACCGCTATAATCGCCAGAGCGTCGTATCCTGTTTCACCTGGTTTGGATCGCTTGGGTAGTTGCCGGATCTTATCTACTGCAAGTTGAGCGTCGCGTGGCTGCCGATGAGCGCTCCATTCGGGATCGGATGTGCGATTTTTCTTGTTTAGATCAGGGCTAAGATACCGATCTGCGACGTTTACCATCGCAAATCCAGCGGCTATTGCCTCATCTGATGCCCCGTGCACCGTAAGATGTGATGAGTTAAGTTCGTCGTAAAGTCGCGGTAGTGCTCTTTGGTGTGCAGTCATACACGCCTTGGCTTCAAGTGCCATAAGTACACTTCCGACCGGAGCTCGACATCTAGTATTGAGCGCTCTTGAGCCGTCAGGTCAATTTCGTAATCGCCCGCCATAGACGATAGTGTTTGCTGATATTTTTGGGTGGATGCGGCAGTTGGAGTGCATAGCACAAGGTCGAGGTTCTTTTTTCGATCGTGGACGAAGTCTCGCATTTCGTGATTGATGCCAAAGCAGACGGTGCCGTTTGTCACGTGGCGCTGAAGGAGTGGTGTGCTCCTTAGAAGGTCGAAAATAATCCCCCAGCAGGCTACCTTTGAATGATGGTCGCTACGGGAGTGGTACTGCCAGCGATTTCCAAATCTCCTCTCGTGTGGCTTTCGACAAGGTGCGGATCAGGATCTCGGGGCCAAACATCAATTCTACCAGCGAATCTGTTATTGCTTGCTTTCCGATAGCCTTATGCGTGGTTGTCTTGGAAGTCGATGGGGCGGGAGATACCCATTCGGAGGCCTATGTTGTTGGCTGAACGGAAGGGTTTTTACGCACAGAAAAGTCTCCAAGTACAAGCTCGACGATCGGAATCGGCTACGGTGCCTTAGAAGTGAAGCCCTTTCTCTCCAATCCCCGCCTCCTCGGCCTCGCGCTCTGGCTTGCCGCACTCGTGGCCTTCGTCGCCGTGTCGGTGGAGACGTCGCGGAAGCGGCTGGCCGACGAGCTGGAGGTGACGGGGCGGACCTTGCACCGGCTGATCTCGCAGCGGGTGGCGCAGCATGATGCGCATCTGACCACGCTGATCGCGTTGTCGAGCGGGGCGGAGCCGGCGCCCGACGGGGCCGTGCGGCAGGTGATGGAGAGCATCTCGCGGTTCTATCCGCGCATCGCCTGGCTGGCGCTGGTTTCGCTCGGCGGTCCGGAAGGTGCGGCAGGCGCGCAGGGGGCATCGCAGCCGGCAGGCGTCACCGCCGGTCCGGCCGTGCGCAGGGATGTGGACGTGCCCGCCGGCGGCGGGGTCGATCTGGCGCCGCTGGGGGGAGAGATCGCGGCGCAGGTGCGCGGCAGGCCGAGCGTCTATGCCGCGGGCGAGGGGCGGTATCTCTTGGCCAAGCGCGCGCCGGAGCCTTCCGACCACGCCGTGGTGCTGATGATCGACGCGGCGAAGCTCGTGGAGCCGGAGGAGCGGCCTGACTTCGCGAATCTCAGGATCAGCCTCGACGGTGCTGATCTGGTGGACCTGCCGGCCGATGCGTCGCTTGGGTCCGGGGTTTCGTGGCTGAAGCCGCCGCATTTCGAGAAGGTGATCGACGGCGAGGGGCAGCGGCTGTTGCTTTCGCTCGACCGGTCGCTGCCTTTGGCGGCGCTGGTGCCGCCGGGGCGGCTGTTGGGCTTTGCCGTGGTGGCGGGGCTGCTGGCCGCGGCCTTGAGCTTCGGGCTCGGGCAGCGGGCGGCGGTGAAGCGCTCCGAGCTTGCGGCGCGGGCGGCGGAGGAGCGGGCGCAGTTGCAGGAGCGGGAGACGCGTCTTGCGCATGCCTCGCGCGTCAACGCCATGGGCGAGCTGGCGTCCGGCATCGCGCATGAGCTGACGCAGCCGCTGACGGCACTTCTCAGCCGCAGCCAGGCGGCACTCCGGCTTGCGCGGGCGGAGCGGCCCGACATGGCGATGATTTCGGAGGCGCTCGGCGTCAATGTGCGCGAGGCCAAGCGCGCAGGCGAGATGCTGAAGCGGATGCGCGACTACGCCTCCAACAAGGCGCCCGAGCGGGCGCGGCAGGACCTGAACGCCATCGTCGCCGAGGTGGTGGCGCTGACCCGCACCGACCTCGAGCGGCGCGGGGTGGCGCTGGTGCTGGAGCTCGGCGAGCCGGCGCCGGAGGCGGTGGTCGACGTGATCGAGATGGAGCAGGTGTTGCACAACCTGATCCGCAACGCGGCGGAGGCTGTGGGTGCCGGCGGGGTGGTGACGATCACGACCGCGCGGGCCGGGCGCGAGGCGAAGGTTGTCGTCAGCGACGACGGGTCGGGGATCGCGGCCGAGGTGCTGCCAAAATTGTTCACGCCGTTCTTCACCACCAAGGCCGACGGCATGGGGCTGGGACTGTCCTTGTGCGCGTCGCTGGTGGAGCGGGTGGACGGGCGGATCGGAGCCGAGAACGGGGTGCTACGCGGGGCGCGGTTCACGGTGACATTGCCGCTGGCCGCGGGGGAAAGAGGGAAGGGCAAGGGATGACGCACAGGGTCTATCTGGTCGACGACGACGAGGCGGTGCGCGAGGCGCTGGCCTTCCTGCTCTCGACCTACGGGATTACGGCGGAGACCTTTGGCGACCCGCAGACGTTTCTGGCGCATGTCGACGAGGACAGGCCGGGCGTGCTGGTGGTGGATTTGCGCATGCCGCTGGTGTCGGGGCAGCAGCTGCACCAGAAGCTCGGCGAGCGCGGCATCGACTGGCCGGCGATCATGATCACAGGCCATGGCGACGTCGCCGCCTGCAGGCGGGCGTTCAAGGCCGGCATCCAGGATTTCCTGACCAAGCCGGTGGACGGCGAGGTGCTGGTCGATGCGCTGCAGCAGGGGTTTGCCAGCCTCGACGCGGGGCTGGAGAAGCGCGAGGCGCGGGCGCTGCTCGCAAAACTCACGGAGCGCGAGCGCGAGGTGCTCGACATGGTGGCGCGTGGCTGGGCGAGCAAGGAGATCGCCGCTAGCCTCGAGGTCTCGGCGCGCACCATCGACGCGCACCGGGCGAAGATCGCAGAGAAGCTGGGCACGAGTTCGGTG
The DNA here is from genome assembly GCA_001724355.1 of Mesorhizobium sp. SCN 65-20. Classification (GTDB taxonomy): domain Bacteria; phylum Pseudomonadota; class Alphaproteobacteria; order Rhizobiales; family Rhizobiaceae; genus Aminobacter. Next base: position 3,084 of record MEEF01000037.1, read on the forward strand.
GCCGAGCAGGTGCGGCTGGCGCTTGTAGGTAATTCTACCTAGGGCAGGTGGTGGCATCGCGGATTCAGCCGCGGCTGTGACGCGGGTAGTTCTGATCCCGGACAAGCGAAACGCTTTCTCCCGAGAAACATCAGGACAGGAACCCAGTCATGATCAAGACCATCCTCCTTGCTGCCGCAGCCACCGTCGCCGTCTCCGGTGCCGCTTCCGCCCAGGTGCTGACCGAGAAGAACATCTCGTCGAGCCTCGCCGTCGAGATCGCGCAGGGCGCGGTTCAGGCATGTGCTGCCGACAAGTACAACGTGACTGCCGCCGTGGTCGACCGCGCCGGTGTGCTGCGCGCACTCGTCCGCGCCGACAATGCCGGCACGCACAGCGTTGCCGCCGCCCAGGACAAGGCCTTCACCTCGGCCTCGTCGCGCACGCCGACCTCGAAGATGGCCGAGAACGTGCAGAAGAACCCCGGTGCTGCCGGCCTGGTCGACATCAAGGGCTTCCTGGTGCTCGCCGGTGGTGTGCCGATCAAGGCGGGTGACGCGGTCATCGGCGCCATCGGCGTCGGCGGTGCGCCGGGCGGCAACTTCGACGAGGCCTGTGCGGTCAAGGCGATCGAGGCGGTCGCCGACAAGCTGAAGTAAGCGCTTCGCCGGCAGGTCCGGCCTGCTCTCAAGGGCCCCGTCTCCGGTTCGCGCCGGGGCGGGGCCTTTCTGCGTCCGGCAGGGAGAGCGACGCACGCGGGGCGCATATTGCGGGCATCTCCGGGCCTTGCCCAAAATCGTTGCGGATCGGGGCGAATGCGTCTATATACGGGCCGAATTTCCCAATTTGGTGGTCTTTATCCACCGCCCGCGTGAGGGACGCGGGCGAACGAAGAGGATTTATCCCATGGCCAATACGCTGCTCATGCCCAAGGCGACCGCTGTCTGGCTGGTCGACAACACGGCGCTTTCGTTCGACCAGATCGCGCAGTTCTGCTCGCTGCACCCGCTCGAGGTGAAGGCGATCGCCGACGGCGAATCGGCGCAGGGCATCAAGGGTATGGACCCGGTCATGACCGGCCAGCTGACGCGCGCCGAGATCGCCAAGGGCGAGGCCGACATCAACCATCGCCTCAAGCTCTCCGACCCGAAGGTCCGCGTGCCTGAAGCCAAGCGCAAGGGCCCGCGCTACACGCCGCTGTCGAAGCGTCAGGACCGCCCGAACGCCATCTACTGGCTGGTCAAGAACCATCCCGAACTCAAGGACGCGCAGATCTCGCGCCTGGTCGGCACCACCAAGGCGACGATCGAGCAGATCCGCGAGCGCAAGCACTGGAACATCGCGCAGCTGACGCCGATGGACCCGGTGGCGCTGGGTCTGTGCTCGCAGATCGACCTCGACATCGAAGTGCAGCGCGCCTCGCGCGGCCGCGAAGCCCCGGCACCCGTCGGCGACACGCTGCTGCCGGCCTCGCTCACCGAGCGCCTGACGCCGGTGCAGGCGGCACCCAAGGACGAGGACCAGGAACTCGACGCCAACGCCGTCTTCGCCAAGCTCTCGGCGCTCAAGTCGAAGCAGCCCGAGGACGAGGACGAAGACAAGTTCTGAGCGGCGATATCGTTCGAAGCAAAAAGGCCCCGCAGCGCGGGGCCTTTTTGCTGAGGGGAGTAGGGGAATATGGGAGTAGGGCAGTAGGGCAGTAGGGCAGTAGGGAAGTCTAGGCTGTTTTGCCTACTGCCTTACTGCCCTACTCCCCTACTGCCTCAAATCTCAGCGTTCCGACGACACGCGGGCCTCCTGCGTGATCGGATGGGTGGTTGACGCCGTCCATGACCGGCACTTCGGGAAAATCGAAGGGGCTGACTCCTTCGAGGATCGCGGCATTGACGCCGTACTGGTTGGGGTTCGAGCGGCGCTGGTGGTGGGTGTAGATGCCGCATTTCGAGCAGAAATAGTGCTTCGCCGACATGGTGTTGAACTGGTAGACGGTGAGTGCGCCGGCGCCGGCCAGAACGTCGACGCCGCCGAGATCGGCGGAGACCGCGACCGCGCCCTTCATCCGGCAATAGGAGCAGGTGCAGCGGCGGGCCGAGCGCAGGCCGTCGGCCAGTCGGACGCGCAGCCGCACCGTGCCGCAGTGGCAGGCGCCGTCGATTTCCTCGATGTCCATGTTCATCTGTCACTGGCTCCGGATTGCTGCAATCCCGACAGCTGAGCCCGATCCCCGCGTCATATCAAGACGGCGCCTCGCTGCCGTCGATTATGCCAGCTCGAAAAAAAAGCCCGGCTCGGCCGGGCTCCAGGTGGGGAGGGACTTTTGGGGATCGAGAATGTCAGCCGCGCGACGTTCGGTCGGCGCCGAAGGTCTCGCTGCGTTCGACGCTGCGGTAGTAGTCGACGAGCAGCTTGCCGCGTTCGGGCTTGAAGGTACGTCCGGACGAAGTCACTGCAGCGATGCGGTCGATGCGGAAGGCGCGGAAGTCGTCGCGCATCTCACACCATGCGATCAGGGTCCAGACCTTGCCCCAGAACCACAGGCCGAGCGGGCGCACGTCGCGGGCGGAGCCGCGCCCTGCCTCGTCATTGTAGTCGAGGCTGAGCACCTGGCGTCTCTCCACCGCGCGCTCGATCAGGTCGATGGCCTCGCGATCGGCATCCGACACCACCCACATCGGCGTGTGGATCTCGGTGCGGGCGATGCGGTCCTTTTCCGTGTCGGGCAGGACCGCGCCGATCTTGACCAGGGCCTCGTCGGCCGCACGCGCCATGGCAGCGCCGCCGAATGCCCGGACCATGCGAGCACCGGCAACCAGGGCAACGATCTCATCGCGCGTGAACATCAGCGGCGGAAGGTCGAAACCTTCCCTCATCAGATAGCCGACGCCGGCTTCGCCGTCGATCGGCACGCCCGTCGACTGCAGGTCGGCGATATCGCGATAGATCGTGCGCTCGGACACCTCGAGCCATGCGCCAAGCTTTTGCGCGGTGACCAGGCGGCCGCCGCGCAAATGCTGCACGATCTGGAAAAGCCTGTCGGCACGTCTCATGCGAAATCCCTCGAAATCCAGGACGCTGCGCGCCTCCAGGCGGCGGCGCAATAACGTCCGAGGTCATTTTTCATCGCATTGCAGGCGGTCCGCCGCGACCGCATTCGATGCGCAATTCCTTCAGGCTGCCGCGCCTGCACCTCATGCCTGACGAGAACCCGGCCAGGTGGCGATGGCGAGACACTGCAACTGTATCATCGCACAAGCCTCCTGACAGCATGTTGTCAGGAGGCGTCACCATACTCACGCGCGAACATGGCGCGCATCTGGCCGAATTGTTCAGTGTTTTCCGGCAGCAAGGCCTCGAGGAAGGCTACCGCGAAAGTACCGGGTGCGGAGCCCGGGGCGGAAACGATCCTGCCATCAGCGACCGCGTGCGGCACGTCCCTGTATCCGCCCGCGCCCACATAGGCGGGTTCGTGGCCCAGGATCCAGTCACGGCCGTTGGAGGTGTGGCCGACACCCTCGAACAGGCCGGCGCGTGCAAGCGGCAGCGTTCCGCCGCAGATGCCACCGACGACACCGCCGCGCTGGGCAACCGCCAGCAGCAGGGGCGAGACGTCGGGCGCATCCTTGCTTGCCCAGCCGTCGGAGCCGATCACGGCGATCGCGTCGAGATCACCATTTGCCTGCGGTTCGGCGGTCCTTTCGGCCATGAGCCGCAGGCCGCCGATGGATGCCAGGGGCGATGCGTGCGGCGAAACCGAAACCGCCTTCAGGCCGAACCATTCGACAGCCGAGGCCGCCAGCAGGCCGTACTCCCAGTCGGCATAGCCCTCGATGAACAGCAGCCCGATGGTTTTGGAGGCGGTCATTGGATGTCCTTCCCTGCTAGTCAGTTGCTGTCAGTGCGCCGGGCGAAACGATCGGGCCAGCCGATGTCCTTGCGGATGTCGTCCGGGAGCGAGTTCATGAAACGCTCGGTGCGTATCTCGTTATGTATGGTCCTGATCTTGCCGGCATAGTGCCTCACCGCTCGGAAGATGTCGGGGCTAAACGTGTTCATGGCTGATCCTCCTGATCTCTTACCGAAGGACTATCTCACACCCCTCCTGACAGCAGTCTGTCAGGAGGCGGCAGCTGCTTGTTCTTAGTTTGTTTTCACGGCTTCACCGGCACGGTGTAATTGAGCGCGAGCCGCCCGCCGTCGGCGAAAATCGTCTGGCCGGTAATGTAGCCGGCGTCGTCGGAAGCGAGAAATGCGGCCACCGAGGCGATCTCTTCGGGTTCGCCCAAACGGCCGAGCGGGGTGCGCGACAGCACACGGTTCCTGGCCGCCTGATCGGCAATGCCGCGCTCCATCATGTCGGTCGCTATCGAGCCCGGACCGATCGCATTAACGCGGATGCCCCAGGGCGCGAGCGCCAGCGCCATGACGCTGGTAAGCTGGGCCACTCCACCCTTGGACACGGCATAGGGCACCTGGTCGGGAATCGCGACGAGGGCATTGATGGAAGACATGTTGACGATAGCTCCGGCTGGTCCGCCGCCCTTGACCCGTTCGACCATGATCCGCGCGACCGCCTGCCCGCAGAGGAATGCGCCCTTGAGGTTGACCGTGAGCACGCGGTCGAAGTCGGCCTCGGTGACATCGAGGAAATCGGCCTGATGGGTGATGCCTGCGTTGTTCACCAGGACGTCGATGTCGCCGAATGTGTCGATCGCAGCGGCGACGAGATTGTGGATGTCGAGCCGCCTGCCGATATCGGCGCGGACGAACTGCGCCCTGCCCAGCTTTGCGAGATCGCGCTGCGCGACCGTGCCCTGTTCCTGGTCCGTGTCGGCGATGACCACCCGTGCGCCTTCGCGCAGGAAGCGCTCGGCTATGGCGTAGCCGATGCCCTGCGCGCCGCCCGTCACGATTGCCGTCTTGCCCTCGAGCTTCATGATCAGAACCTGTCTGCAACGACTCCGGGGGGGGACAGTGGCTGGAAGGGCAGGCGGGGTCAACGGGCGGTGCTTTGTCTCTCCAAGTGCGATCTACGCGTGGCCATTCCTGCCGATCCGCGACCAAGCAAATACCCCCACCCTCGATCCCTCCCCACAAGGGGGAGGGAGGACGGCTGCGCCGCGCCATTGCAAACGAGCTTCTGCAAGTATAGGGTACCCCCCTATACTATAGAGGATGCCATGTCCCACGTGATCCATGAAAAAGCGAAGCTGCTGGCGCGGGTGCGGCGAATCAAGGGCCAGGTCGAGGCCGTGGAGCGGGCGCTCGAGGCCGAGCTCGGATGCGCCGACGTGCTGCAGCTTGTCGCCTCCGTGCGCGGCGCGGTCGGCGGGCTGACCGCGGAGCTTATGGAAGACCACATTCGCGAGCATGTTCTTGCACCCGCCGATGCGGCCGAGCGCCAGCGCGGCGGCGATGAACTGATCGATGTCATCAGGACCTATCTGAAATGAGCCACGACCACCCGCATCCGCACGGCCATTCGCATGGCCGGCACGGGCATGCCCATCACCACCACGATCACCACGATCATCACGGCCATGGACATCGCCACGAGCCGTTCGAGGCTGCGCACAGTCACGTGTTCCTGGGCGACCGCCACGATCGCAACGCGCGGCGGACGATGTTCGTGATCGCGCTGACTGCGGCGACGATGGTGATCGAGATCGTCGCCGGCACGATCTACGGCTCGATGGCGCTGGTGGCCGATGGCTGGCACATGTCGACCCATGCGGCGGCGATGCTGATCGCGGCGCTCGCTTATGTCTTCGCGCGCCGGCAGGCGCACAATCCGCGCTTCACCTTCGGCACCGGCAAGGTCGGCGATCTCGCCGCCTTCGCCAGCGCGGTGATCCTGGCGATCGTCGCGATCTACATCGGCTGGGAGAGCCTTTCCCGCCTGATGAACCCGGTGACGATCAATTTCCGCGAGGCGGCGATCATCGCCGTGGTCGGGCTCGTGGTGAACCTCGCCAGCGCCTGGCTGCTGCACGACGGCGGCCACGATCATGCGCACGGGTATAACCACGACCACGGACACGGGCACGGCCACGACAACAACCTGCGCGCCGCCTATCTGCACGTCCTGGCCGACGCGCTGACCTCGGTGCTGGCGATCTTCGCGCTGGTGATGGGCGCGATCTACGGACTGCAGTGGATCGATCCGGCGATGGGCATCGTCGGCGCGCTGGTGATCGCGCGCTGGTCATGGACGCTGATCCGTGACGCCGGCCGGGTGCTGGTCGACTACGTGCCCGCCGGCGAGGACCTGCCGGAGGAGATCCGCGAGGCTGTCGAAACCGACCGGGACGTGATCACCGACCTGCATGTGTGGCAGGTCGGGCCGGGCCATCACGCGGCGATCGTGGCGCTGAAGTCGAGCGCGCCGGCGACGCCCGAGACCTACAAGTCGAAGCTCGCCCACATCCACGACCTGTCGCACGTCACCATCGAGGTGCAGCCGGCGTAGAGCCTCGATCAACCCGGCGATGCTGCGGTGAACACCGCAAGCTGGGCATCGAATGCACGCCTGAAGGCCGGTCGGGCCTCGCCGCGGGAAACGTAGGCGGCGAGGCTTGGGTACTCCTCCAGCAGTCCCGATCCGTTCAGCCGGCGCAGCACCATCACCATGAGAAGGTCGCCGGCGCTGAACGCGCCGTCGAGCCAATCGGCATCGCCAAGGCGGGCGGATAGCTCGCCGAGCCGGCCGCGGATGCGATCCTCTACGCTGGACAGGCGCTGCTCGTACCAGCTCTCGTCGCGCTCGAGATACCTCGCGATTTCGCGGTCGACTATCGGCGGCTCCAGCGTGCTGACCGCCGCGAACATCCATGCGATGGCGCGCGCCCGGGCCTTCGCATCGTCGGGCAGCAGGCCTGCGTGGCGTTCGGCGATGTGGAGGATGATCGCCCCCGACTCGAACAGCGTGAGGTCGCCCTCCTCATAGGTCGGAATCTGCCCGAACGGTTGAAGCGCACGATGCGCGGGTTCCTTCATCTCGCGGAACGAAACGAGGCGCACGTCGTAGGGCTGGCCCACTTCTTCCAGCGCCCAACGCACCCGCATGTCGCGCGCCTGCCCCCTGCCGCGGTCGGGCGACCGTTCAAAGGCGGTGATCGTCGGGATCATTTGAAGCCTCCAGGTGCTTGCATCACGATTGCGAGGTCCTTCTCGACCATCGAGCTTATACGGGTTGCCTCCAGGACGAATGGGCAGCGCAGATCCCGACATCTGTCCAATCTTGTCGGTCGCCGGTCGTTCAGCATGGGGGTGGACAAGGGCCGTTGCCTTCCTATGTCCGAAGGGTGCGGGCGGTTGACGTCGAACTGGAACTTCACGCGAAAGGACAGCGCAATGGCCATCGCCAAGAACACGATCTGCGTATGGTACGATAGGGATGCCGAGGCTGCCGCCCGTTTCTATGCAGAGGTCTTTCCGAATAGCGCGGTGCGGGCGGTCCGTCGCGCGCCCGGCGACTATCCCTCCGGCAAGGAGGGCGACGTGCTGACGGTCGATTTCACGGTCGCGGGCATTCCGTGCATCGGCCTCAACGGCGGGCCGATGTTCAAGCACAGCGAGGCCTTCTCGTTCCAGATCTCCACCGAGGACCAGGAAGAGACCGACCGCTACTGGAACGCCATCGTCGGCAATGGCGGGCAGGAAAGCGCCTGCGGCTGGTGCAAGGACAAATGGGGCGTGAACTGGCAGATCACGCCGCGCGTCTTGGTCGAGGCCATGGCTGCCGGCGGCGGCGAGGCCAAGCGCGCGTTCGCAGCCATGATGGACATGCGCAAGATCGACGTCGCCGCGATCGAGGCGGCGCGGCGGGGGTGATGCTCGAGGGCGCGCTGTGTCTCCAGGGCGGCGGCTAAGTTCACATCTTCTCGCCGGGCAGGGCGCTTGCCTGCCTGACCCAGTCGGAAAACTGCGCCTCGTCGAAGGGGCGACCTTCGTAGATGTCGAGATAGCGCACGTCGGCCTGTTTTGAGGTGCCCGGCGGCAGCGGCGAGAGGTGGCCGCCCTTGAAGAAGGCGACCTTGACGTATTTGGTCATGCAGTGGAAGCCGAGGAACCAGATGTCCTTCTCCATGCCGTAGAAGGGCGAGTTCCATTTCACCGCCTTGACCACGCCGGGAACCGCCACGGTGACGAGGGCATCGAGGCGGCGGCCGATGTCCTTTTTCCAGCCGGGCATGGCGTCGATATAGGACTGGACTACGGCGTCGCCATAGCCCTTCGCGATCTGCGGGTTGCCTCCGGACAGCAGTTTTGGTGCCGGATCCTTAGCCATCAGGCGCGGCCCCTGGCGGCCGGCAAAGCGTCCTGACGGCCGCTGAAATAGGGCGCGAAGAACATGTAGATGCCGGTCGGGATCAGCACGGCGAGCGGCGGCAGGGGCAGGTAGTAGAACCATTCGGGCAGGGTGGTGACCGCCATGCCGGCAAAGATCGAGGCGACGATCAGGCTGAAGACGAGCGAGGTCCAGCGATGGACGGTACGGATCACTGAGTTCATTGCAATGTTCCCGGATTGATGGCCGCAGCGGTCAGTCGAGCTTGGCCACGACGTTGCCCAGCTGGTCGAAGAAGCGCGGCCAGCCGACGGTTGCGCCCTGGAAATAGGATTTCTGCGCGGTGGTGAAGCCGCGCTGCTCCATGCGCAGGCTGGTGCCCGACGCGGTTGGTGCGAGCGTCCAGGTGACGACACTCCTGAGGTCTTTTGTGTCCCAGCGGTAGGACAGCGCGCGGTTCTCCTCGACCGTCTCGACCTCGCAGTCGACCTGTCCCCAGTCGGCGGACAGCGTGAAGCGGCGGCCGGTAACGGGATTGAAGTCGTTGTTCATCAGCCACTCGGCGATGAGATGCGGCTGGGTCAGCGCTCGCCAGAGCTTTTCCGGCGGATAGGGAAAGTCGCGCTCGACCACGACCGAGCGCGTGGTTTCCATCGTTTCGGTCATTGATCCATCCTCTTGAGCAGGTTGTCGAGATCGTCGAAGCGGTCGTGCCAGAAGCCGGTCATCCGGCTGGTCCAGTCTATCAGCGTCCTGAGTGAGTCGCGCTCGGCGCTGTAATAGGTGTAGCGGCCCTCATGCCGGTCGCGCACGAGGCCTGCGGCCTTGAGCACCTTGAGATGCTTGGAAACCACGGGCTGCGAGACGCCGGCCTCCGCCAGCAACCCGACGACGGTGGTGTCGCCGTCGCGGCAGAGACGCTCGAAGAGGCCGCGGCGCGTGGGGTCGGAAAGCGCGCGGAATATCGCGTCTTGGGGTTCAGACATATTTCATACCCAATTGGCTATGCGACGACACATAGCCAATTGGCTATGGGATTGTCAATGCATGCTGCGACCGATGCGCGGCGGACTGAGCGCGCATCACGGATACCTTGCCGACCACCGGGTTGCCGTTGCACAACAGGGCATGTCCAAGACCACTCCCGCGACGCTCGCGCTGACCAAGACCGGTGTTCCTTTCACAGTCGCGACCTACGACTATGACGCCGGCGCCGAGCGCGTCGGGTTGCAGGCGGCCGAGGCGATGGGGGTGTCGCCGTCCATCGTGCTCAAGACGTTGATGGTCGAGGTCGACGGCAAGCCGGCCTGCGTGGTGGTGCCCTCCGACCAGGAGGTCAACATGAAGAAGGTTGCGGCGGCGTTCGGGGGCAAGGCGGCGCAGATGATGAAGCCGGCCGATGCGGAGCGGTTGACCGGCTTCAAGGTCGGCGGCATCAGCCCCTTCGGCCAGCGCAAGCAGGTGCAGACGGCTGTCGAGGAGATGGCGACGCTCGAGGACGAGATCTACCTCAACGGCGGCCAGAGGGGGCTGCAGATCCGCATGCGCCCCGACGACCTGATCGCCGCGCTCGGTGCAAAGGCGGCCGATCTCATTCGATAGCGTCTGCGGGCCGGTGCCGCTCGTCGATCGGGAGCGCCGCCGTTCACTTCCGCGCGTCGATGAAGTGCTGCTTCAGCCGCGCGATCTGCTCGGGCGACCAGTCCTGCACGTCGGTCACCTCGACCCAGGCGTCGATATAGTGCTCGGCCGCGTAGACGTGGCCGTGGCCCATGGGCGAGGTGGTGCCCATGGCGATGTCGAGGATGAGCTGCAGGAAGGTGATGACGGGGTACCAGCGCAGCTCCGGCGAGACATCCGGGCCACGCGGCGTCTTCATCCAGTCCGGCTCGCGATAGAAGGCGTGCGGATCGAAGAAGGTGATCGGGTCGCTGGCGTATTGAAGGTAGACCACGCGGAGCGGCCCCCAGCTGGCGCCGGGAATGGCCAGCGCATTCTTCTGGGCGGTGAAGCGGACGTAGGAGCCGTCGCGGAACTCGGGCAGCCATTCGGGCGTGCCAGGGTTGCGTTCGGCGGTGATCGAGTTCCAGATGCGGCTCGGGAAGGGCGGGCCGACCCAGAGAGCCCCCTGGTAGGGGTCGCCAAGCACCTCGAAGAGTTCGTTGGAGAGCTCCGAGCTCAGGGCGCCGAGGCTGAGGCCGTAGAGGTAGAGCTTGGGCCGCTTGTCCTTCGGCAGCGTGGTCCAGTGACGGTAGACCTCGGCGAACAGCGCGCGCGCCTGCTCGGCGCCGTAGCCCGGCTCGACCAGCAGCGACAGCCAGCTGGCGAGATAGGAGTACTGGGTCGCGACGCTGGCGATGTCGCCGTTGTGAAGGTACTCGACCGGATCGATGCCCTGTTCGTCGACCCAGCCGGTGCCGGTGGGCGTGACAATGACCAGCGCCGAACGGTCGAAGCCGCCTGCGCGTTTCAGCTCCTCGAGTGCGAGGCGCGCGCGCTCCTGTGGCGTTTCCGCCGATTGCAGGCCGACATAGACGCGAACCGGATCCTTGGCCGGCTTGCCGGTGAAGGCGCCGATATCGGCGGCCGTCGGTCCGGTGGCGATGTAGGAGCGGCCCATGCGGCCGAGCTCGTTCCAGCGCACCAGCGAGGCGGCGCTGCCGGTCTTGGCGGGATCGGTGGGCTGCTGGGTGTCCGGCGGCATCAGCGTGTCGAGCCGCTGGAACGACCTGTCGGCGGCGCGCAGGCCGTAGCGGAAGATCACGCCGTCGGCGACCGACCAGAAAACCAGCAATGCGATTGTCGTGCCGATGACGTAGGAGACGCGGGTCGGAACGAAGCGCCGCAGCCGTTCGGAGACGAAGATCAGCGTCATCTTGAACAGCCGGGCCAGCGCCACGATGATCACGAAGGTGATCAGCGCGATGGCGCCGACTTCGAGCGGGTGGCCGGTGTCGACGGGCTCCATCCCCATGACGGCGCGGATCGAGTTCTGCCATTCGGCGGCGCGCCAGAGGAAGATGATGCCGACGATGCCCGAACCGAGCGCTGCCACCAGCTTGCCGAGGCTCAGCGTGCGCGCCTCGAGTTCGGGCAATTCGAGATAATGCCACAGCCAACGCAGGAAGAAGCCGATGCCGTAGCCGGCGGCGGCCGACAGGCCCGACAGCACCCCTTGCGTGACATAGTTCCGCGGAATGAGCGTGGGCGTCAGCGAGGCCGCGAAGAACAGCGTGCCGATCAACAGGCCGGTCGTCGAAAATGAATACCAGTATCTGACGACCCAATTGCGCAGCATCTTCGGTGCCCCTCATGCATATCAGGGCAACTTGCCTCGGGCCCGGCGTGCAAGCAATGGCACTGCGTCCGAATGTCTGGGGAGGGACAGTGTTGAGCCTGGCGCCTTCGGTTCTATTTTGGACAGAACCTAGCGCCCTCGTGGTTCGACAGGCTCACCATGAGGGCTAGTGAAGCGTTGCGTGTGTCACCGAAGTATCGCCGGAGGCGGCGGCGCCCGCCCAAAATCCGATGGTTTGACAGGCTCACCATGAGAATTTTGGGCTAACCCCTGCCTCAAGATACCTAAGGCCGAAAGCTCAAGTCACGTTGCCTCAGTAGCCCTCATGGTGAGCCTGTCGAACCATGAGGGCGCTAGATCACCCCGATGCCGCGCGCCTTGAGGACCTCGGTGATCTCGTCGAGGATGGCGGGGTCGTCGATGGTCGCCGGCATCTTCCACTCCTCGCTGTCGGCGATCTTCTGCATGGTGCCGCGCAGGATCTTGCCGGAACGGGTCTTGGGCAGGCGCTTGATGGTGACCACCATCTTGAAGGCGGCGACCGGGCCGATGCGGTCGCGGACCAGGCCGACGACCTCCTTCTCGATGATCGCGACGTCGCGGTCGACGCCTGAGTTCAGCACGATGAAGCCGCAGGGGATCTGGCCCTTCATGGCGTCGGCGATGCCGATAACGGCGCATTCGGCGACGTCGGGATGCTCGGCGACGACCTCCTCCATGCCGCCCGTCGACAGGCGATGGCCGGCGACGTTGATGATGTCGTCGGTGCGGGCCATGATGAAGAGGTAGTTGTCGTCGTCGATGAAGCCGGCATCCGCTGTCTTGTAGTAGCCGGGGAACTCGGTGAGGTAGGCGTTGAAGAAGCGCTCGTCGGCATTCCACAGCGTCGGCAGGCAGCCGGGCGGCAGCGGCAGCTTGACCACGACATTGCCGAGCGTGCCGCGCTCGACCTCGTGGCCGGCATCGTCCAGCACGCGCACGTCGAAGCCGGGCATCGGCACGCAGGGCGAACCGTACTTGACCGGCAGGATGCCGAGCCCGACCGGGTTCTGGCTGATGGGGTGGCCGGTCTCGGTCTGCCACCAATGGTCGATCACCGGAACCTTGAGTTTTTGCTCGGCCCACTTGATGGTTTCGGGGTCGGCGCGCTCGCCGGCGAGGAACAGCGTGCGGAATTTCGACAGGTCGTATTTCGGGACGAAGAGGCCTTGTGGATCCTCTTTCTTGATGGCGCGGAAGGCTGTGGGCGCGGTGAACAGGGCGACGACGCCATGTTCCGAAATGACACGCCAGAATGTGCCGGCATCGGGCGTGCCGACCGGCTTGCCCTCGAAGAGGATCGTGGTGCAGCCGTGCAGCAGCGGGGCGTAGACGATGTAGGAATGGCCGACGACCCAGCCGACGTCCGAGGCTGCCCAGAACACTTCGCCGGGCTTCACGCCGAACTCGTTCTCCATCGACCATTTGAGCGCGACCATGTGGCCGCCATTGTCGCGCACCACGCCCTTGGGCTGGCCGGTGGTGCCCGAGGTGTAGAGCACGTAGAGCGGATCGGTGGCGGCGACGGGCACGCATTCGACGGTGCGGCCGGCGGCGCGGGCGGCGCCCACGGTCTCGGCATAGTCGATGTCGCGGCCGGCGACGAGATCGCAGCCGAGTTGCAGGCGTTGCAGGATGATGCAGGTCTCCGGCCTGTGGGCGGACAGCTCGATGGCTGCGTCCAGAAGCGGCTTGTAGGCGACGACCCGGCCCGGCTCGATGCCGCATGAAGCCGAGACGATCAGCTTCGGCGTGGCGTCGTCGATGCGGGTGGCGAGTTCCTTGGCGGCAAAGCCGCCGAACACCACCGAATGGATGGCGCCAAGGCGGGCGCAGGCGAGCATTGCGACGGCGGCCTCGGCCACCATCGGCATGTAGAGGATGACGCGGTCGCCCTTGCCGACGCCCTGGTCGCGCAGCACGCTGGCCAGTGCATTCACTTCGGCAAGCAACTCGGCATAGGTCAGCTTTGCGATCGTGCCGGTGATGGCGCTGTCGTGGATCAGCGCGACCTGGTCGGCCCGGCCGGAAGCGACGTGGCGGTCGAGCGCGTTGTGGCAGGTGTTGCATTCGGCGCCCGTGAACCAGCGGCCGTAGACGCCCGCATCGCCGTCGAACACCTTGTCCCAGGGCTTGAACCAGTCGATGTCCCGGGCCGCCTCGGCCCAGAAGCCTTCGGGATCCTTGACCCAACCGTCATAGACCTCGTGATAGCGAGATTGCATGGCGTCTCCTTCCCAGGATGAGTTCCGCGCCCTCGAAGGGCTTTCTCGTTGGCAGGCTTTTTAGCGGTCGATCAAGTACCGCGTCCATTTGACCTTGGTTTAAGAACCCGGCCCCTGGTGCGATCTTGCGGGCAAATCCGCCATTCGGGCAGGCGAAACCGACACGGTTTTGCGCACTTCCGATGTTCACGGACTGTAGTGCTCCCGGCACGCGGCAGCGATGGCGGGCGCCATCCCGATGCTGCCGCCCAGCATAGCAGATCGCAGGCATGGCTTTGACAGGGGGCAACGAAGTTGATCAAAGGGAGCGCATGTCGAAGGCGCTCTCCCTCATCATCCTGGCCATCATGGCGGTTCAGATCATCAAGCCGCTCGGCCTTCCCGGGCTGAAGCAGCGCCGCGATTTCTGGAAGCTGGCGATACTCGCGCTCGCAGCGATCTCGGTCACCGCGCTCTTGGGGCACGGCTAGAGCCATTCCGCTTTTCTTCGAATCGCGGAATGGCTCTATCTCTTTGTTTTTACGCAATTCCGGACGGAAAACCGCTTCGCACTTTTCCTGGAATTGCTCTAGGGGGGCCGGGGCAAGCGGCCCCCGCGCGCTCGCCCCGGCGTAAACTCGCTGGAGGAGAAACCCCTCTCCCCAACCCCGGCGAGCCCTATCCCCGATCTGAGCCAGACCAGGACCGGCTTGCGCCGGCAACAGTAGAGATGCATCAGGCGTGCCAACCGGATCTGTGTCACGTTGGGACGATGTTGCACCGGATGTGAGAGCCCAAGGCGACATGGTCGCCTCTACGACGAGGCGCGCGATCCTAAGCCCGTTGGAAGTCGCGCACCCTGATGCGGGCTATGTTGGGAAAGGTAGGGCCCGCCGGAGCAAAACCCCGTCCCAACTCCGGCGAGCCCTCTGATCTGAAACAGATCAGGTCCGGCCATCGCCGGCAGGCATTGCGATGCATGAGCCATGCCAGACGGTTCTGTGCGGGAATGGCACGAAAGGGGCCGATTTCGAGGGTGGGGACCGGATCGCGTCCTGGTTTGGATCGCCGGCCGACTTGCCCTGGGTCACATCCAGCCCTGGATTGCGAATGGCAACTGGCGGTTTGGAAACGTTCAACCTCGCCGGCACCGATGCACGGAACGCTGCGGAGCGTCGTGAGTTTCCTCTTCGAAAGGCACATGCGGAGCACCAGCCATGCAGGAGACGTCGCAAAATGCGAGCCCGCCGGAGCGGAACGCGTTTCCGGACCCGTCCGTCCTCGGCGCGCCGGGGCGGGATGACACCGCAGGGGCAGAGTCGGCCAGCGGACTGCAGCAGGATCTCGAGGAGTGCTTCAAGGCGATCCGCGAGCAGCTTTCGGAACCCTGACCGGCACTGCCCCGCTCCGGGCCACCGAAACCGTGGATTGTGAAGGCTCCTGTGAGAACGGCCTCTGTCTTTTCCGTCGCGATGCGCCGATATATGCGACGAGGCTGACCGACAACGGGGCGATGCATCGCGTGCCGTCGAACAATGATTTTGCCCTGACCGGGGCGGCCTATCCCGATGCCAGTGCATCGGACGACCTGCTGCTTCTCTTCAAGGCCCGGGACCAGAAATGACGATGCAAGCGGACGGGGAGGTCAAGGTGCCCCCGGCGGTTCAGACCGCGGCCGCCATGGTGCTGGCCCTGGTGAGCTACACGATGGTCTTCTATGCCGTCGTCAGCCTGGTGCTGATTGCCGAAGATGCCTTCCCTAACCTGTTCTCACTCATGTTCATGGGGACCCGACCCAACGCGGTGCAGATGACAGCAGCGCTGTTCGGCGCTGCCGTGAGCATGGGGGCGGCAAGGTTGGTGTGCGATCTGACGCTGGCCCCTTATCGAACGCGGCCGGTGTTTTGGATGTTCGTGGGCGTGCTGGGCGCAATGACTATCGGGAAGATCTGGGCGCCTTCGGGGCTGCAGATGGCCGTCATTGCTCAATATCTGGCAGCGATGGCGGTAGCGTGGATATTGCTTTGGCGGGAGGGAGCGATGCCGAGAGCACCGGAGTCCATGGACTGAGAAAGGCATCGTGCCAGACTGCATTCCGGAGAGGGGATCGAGATGAGTAGTGAGGGGGTGGCTCGGGTCGACTTCGGGCCGAAGACATTGGGCGCCATGTTGGTGGCGCTGGTCGTCTATGTGGTGGTCTCATATGTGGTCATGCTTGCACTGACTTTGGTAATCGGCGTGTTCGCCTTCATCGCTGAATGGTTGTTCGGCGATCCGAACCCTGCGCTTATTCGCTTCGTCGGCGCGATGCTCGGCTCGGTCACGGGAATGTGGGCGGCGCGCCTGACCTGTGACATGGCTTTCGATGCCTACCAACCACGACCAGTTTTCTGGACGCTCGTCGTTGTTCTGATTGCAGCGGCAATGAGCAGAATATCCGGCAGCCTCGACGTGTCGCAGTTGGCGCACGGCACGCAATATGCGGCGACGCTGCTGGCGGCTTTCTACTACTTCTGGCGTTCGAGATCGCCGATCACGACGACTACCGCGCTTGGGCCTTCGGATTGAATCCGGAGCGGCGGGTAGCCAAAAAACGGCCCCGCCGGATAGCAGCAGCGCCCGGCTCCGAATGTATGCCAAACGCAAAAAAAAGCCCCGCGCGGGGCGGGGCTTTTCGGTTCATGCCTGAGGCAGGGGCTTACGCCGCCTTTTCCAGCGCGGACTTCCACTGGCCGAGTGCTGCCAGGTAGTTCATGTGGGCGCGGTGGGTGAAGGCGGCCTGGCCGGCACTGAGGTTCTCGACTTTGCCCGACCATGCCTTCTGCGGGGCTGCCTGCAGCGCGCGGCCGTAGGAGAAGGTCAGCTTCCACGGATGCGGGCCGATCGCGTTGATGGCGTTGAGGTTGGCGGTGGCTTCCTCATCGGACTGGCCACCCGACAGGAAGGCGATGCCCGGGACCGCAGCCGGAACCGTCTCGCGGAAAAGCTTGATGGTCTTTTCGGCGATCTCCTCGGCGCTGGCCTGCTTGGCGGCCTTCTTGCCCGAGATGACCATGTTCGGCTTGAGGATGGTGCCCTCGAGATTCACGCGGGCGGCGTAGAGCTCGTCATAGAGCTTGACCAGCGTCGCCTTGGTGACGTCGTAGCAGGTGTCGATGTCGTGGGCGCCGTCCATCAGCACTTCCGGCTCGACGATCGGCACGATGCCGGCTTCCTGGCAGAGTGCGGCGTAGCGGGCGAGCGCCTGGACGTTGGCCGAGAGCGTGTAGGCCGACGGCACGTTCTTCGCCGTGTCGATGTCGATCACGGCGCGCCATTTGGCGAAGCGGGCGCCGAGCTTATAGTACTCGGCCAGGCGCTCGCGCAGGCCGTCGAGGCCTTCGGTGATGGTGTCGCCCGGGAAATTGACGATGGCCTTGGCGCCCGCGTCGACCTTGATGCCGGGGATGGCGCCGGCTGCCTTGATGAGCTCGACCAGCGGCGTGCCGTCGGCGGCGTTCTGGCGGATGGTCTCGTCGTAGAGGATGACGCCGGAGATGTACTTGGTCATCGCCTCCTTGGTGCGGAACATCATCTCGCGATAGTCGCGGCGGCTGTCAGCCGTCGACTCGACGCCGATGACGTCGAAACGCTTCTTGATGGTGCCGGAGCTTTCGTCCGCAGCCAGAATGCCCTTGCCGTTCGCAACCATGGCGACGGCGATGTCTTCGAGACGTTCGCTCATACAAGTTTCTCCTGATCAGATGCCGGGCGCATAGCAGATGGTTTTCCCGAACGGAATGCCGTCGAGAAGCCTATAACCGATTGAAATTATTTCAATCGGTTTAGTGCCAGTGGCTCTCGACAGGCGGTGCCGCCTGCCTACCACTTATATTTGCAGGTGCTAAAATAAATGTCGTCGGCGTGCATTTGCGCGTGCGACGATATGGGAGGATGCCATGGCCGAAAGCGGAATGAGCGTCACGAATTTCGAATTCAAATCCCACGACAGTCCGGACGAAGTCCGGTCACCTCCGAAGACACGGGTCGAAGTGGTGCGGCTACCCGGCTTCACGCTCGGGCGGCTCAACATGGAGCCCGGATGGCGCTGGTCGGAGTGCGTCAAGCCCGTGGTCAGACGGACAGCTGCCAGGTGTCGCATGTCGGCTACGTCGTTTCCGGCACGCTGACCGTCAAGCTGAACGACGGAACCCAAAAGACGCTGACCAAGGGCGCGTCCTACACCATCCCGCCCGGCCACGACGCCTGGGTCGAGGGCAACGAGCGCTTCGTTTGCATCGAGGTGATGAGCGCCGAGCAGTACGCCAAGCCGGCATAGGGGCTTCGGTGAGCGGATGTTTTGTGTTGAGGGGAGGGGTGAAGTGAAGACCCCTCTCCGGCCCTTCGGGGCACCTCTCCCCAGAGGGGCGAGGAACCCCAGGCTGGAGAAGCCTTCAGGACCGGTTTCCTCGCCCCTTTGGGGAGAGGTGCCGAGCGAAGCGAGGCGGAGAGGGGGCCCGGCACTGGCCAAGCCGATTGCCGGATCGAGAATTCCTCCCTCGCCGTGCGAAGGAGGAAAACGCCCTGGCTCAGGCCTTGAGCACTTCCACGCCCGGCAGTTCCTTGCCTTCCATCCATTCGAGGAAGGCGCCGCCCGCGGTCGAGACATAGGTGAAATCGTCGGCCACGCCGGCATGGTTGAGTGCTGCCACCGTGTCGCCGCCCCCGGCGACGGAGACCAGCTTGCCGGCCTTGGTGCGTGCGGCTGCGTGCTGGGCGGCCGAGACGGTCGCCTTGTCGAAGGGCTCGATCTCGAAGGCGCCGAGCGGGCCGTTCCAGACCAGGGTTGCGGCACGGTCGATCCACTCGTTGACGGAAGCGACGGTCTTGGGGCCGACGTCGAGGATCATGCTATCCGCAGGCACGGCATCGATGGCGACGACCTCGTTGGCGGCACCCGCCTTGAACTCGCGGGCGACGACGCCGTCGGACGGCAGCACGATGGCGCAGCCTGCGCTCGCGGCCTCGATCATGATCTGCTTGGCGGTGGGGGCGAGGTCGTGCTCGCACAGCGACTTGCCGACATTGGTGCCGCGCGCGGCCAGGAAGGTGTTGGCCATGCCGCCGCCGATGACGAGCGCGTCGACCTTCTTCACCAGGTTCATCAACAGGTCGATCTTGGTCGAGACCTTGGCGCCGCCGACGATGGCAACCACCGGCTTGACCGGGTTGCCGAGGCCCTTTTCCAGCGCCTCGAGCTCGGCCTGCATGGTGCGGCCGGCATAGGCAGGCAGCTTGTGGGCGAGGCCTTCGGTCGAGGCATGCGCGCGGTGGGCGGCCGAAAAGGCGTCGTTGACGAAGATGTCGCCATTGGCGGCGAGCTGCTCGACGAAGGCCGGGTCGTTCTTCTCCTCGGCCTTGTAGAAGCGGGTGTTCTCGAGAAGCAGGATGTCGCCGTCCTTCATGGCGCCGACGGCCGAGGCCGCCTTCTCGCCGATGCAGTCGGCCGCGAAGCCGACCGGACGGCCGATGACATCGGCGGTGGCTGCGGCGATCGGGGCCAGCGACAGGGCCGGATCGGGGCCTTCCTTCGGGCGGCCGAAATGGGCAAGCAGGATGACCTTGGCACCCTTGCCGGCGAGCTCGGTGATGGTGGGCGCGATGCGCTCGATGCGGGTTGCGTCCGTTACCTTGCCGTCGGCGACAGGCACGTTGAGGTCGACGCGGACGAGAACCCGCTTGCCGCTGACGTTGCCGATGGTGTCGAGAGTCTTGAAGGCGGCCATGAGGTTCCCTTTCCGGTGGAGAGATCGCGCGGACCATACAAATCGCCGGCGCGGATGCAAGGTTCGCGCGGGGCATGGGCGAAATTTTGATGCCGACGGCTCTTCCGATCGCGGTCACGAGCGGCTATCGCCGGGGAAACGGGGGGACGCATGCGCATCGCGGCGCCATCTACAGGCCATGGGCTTCGGGATGCTTAATCCATACATCGTTCGATCTCGGATGTTCTTGATATGTTCTTGTTCTGCTGATACGTTCCTCCAGAAACCTGGAGGACAATGACGATGAGTGCTTATGCCACTGTTGGCGCGATCGACGATGCCAAGTCGAACGCCTTCTATGACGCGACCTTGGCGACGATCGGCTGGAGCAAGCACACCGAGTTTCCGGGCTGGCGGGCCTATTCGGAGGGCGGCAAGGGCGATGGCTTCGTGCTCTGGGTCTGCAAGCCGTTCGATGGAGAAGCCGCCAGCGCCGGCAACGGATCGATGGTCGGCTTCATGGTCAAGTCCACAGCCGAAGTGGACGCCTTTCACGCGGCAGCCATGCGCCATGGCGGGACGGATGAAGGCGGCCCGAACCCGCGTCCCCACTACGGGCCGAACTGGTATTCCGCCTATGTGCGTGACCCCACAGGAAACAAGCTCTCGGTTGTCTACAACGGCTGAGGCTGCAATGGCCCGGTTTCCGTCGGGGAGAAACGTTTCTTGCCAGGGCAATCACCTGTCGAGGTGGGGATGCAGGGTATTGAGCGGCTGTAGTCTGAACCAGCTCGATCGCGCGGTGAGGCAGAAGTGCAACGCGCCGGGCAAATCCGCTTATATGAGGCTGCGCGAATATTGCTTGCCGCGCCGTAAACCGATATTGAAACAATAGGTTGAGCAATAGGCTTCGCTGTGCGGGACTAAGACGCCAGTCCGTCTTACGGTGACGCGCTACGAGCGTTTCGGTCCGCCAAATAGGGGATATGCCGGTCGAACGGAGAGCGCCCAACACCTCCGTGAAGTCCGCCGGACATGCGCCGGGACCTATACTCTGCGCCTTTGCTGCCCTAACCGCACTCGCCGGTCTCCTGGGCACGGGTGAAGCTCAGGCCAGGTGCGTAAACACCACGACTGGCATCGAGGTCACCAGTGGTAGCGGGCAGCCGACGTCCAATCAGGCCGTCGTCTGCGATACGTCTCCGCCCAATCCTACCCCTTCGTCGACAGCGATCACCGCGGCCGCCGGAAGCAACAACGTCAGTGTGACGGTGTTGCCTGGCGCCATGATGCACTCCACCGTTCGCGCCATCGGCGTGGTCTCCAACAGTTCCGTGCTGAACCAGGGGCAAATCACGACCAACGGCATAAACGCCTTCGGCATGTCGGCGACCGGTAGCGGGAGCACACTCACCAACCAGGGAGCGATCATCACGTCGGGTACGACCAGTTGGGGCATGGATGCACGCGGGTCCAACACGACGCTCGTCAATTCCGGATCCATATCCGTAAGTGGCCAGGACAGTGCCGGCATTCGGACGAATGCCACCGGCACGTCGATCGTCAACAGCGGCACCATCACCGTCACGAGCGCTGGAACGGCGCCCAACTTCCCCTCGGGCGTGCTGTTCCAGGCCGGTTCGTCGGGAACGTTCTTCAACCAGGCCGGCGGCTCGATATCGAGCCTGAACGGCGCCGGCGTCCGGGTGGCGAGCGACGGTCTCGTCACAGTGCGCAATGCCGGCACCATCACCAGCGGCGTTGGGTTTGCGGTCCGGTTCGACTCCGGCAACAACACCCTGATCCTCGACACGGGCTCCGTCCTGAATGGCGATGCGGAGAGCACGGGTGTGGGGAACAGTGTGCGGCTGCAGGGCACCGGCACCGAGGACAGCAATTTCATCGGCGGCGGCGCCGGGAACGGGTTCCATTCGCTGGTGATGGAAGGCAGCAACTGGACGCTGTCAGGCAATGCGACCATCACGGGCACCAGCCCCAGCGCCGTCGCGGTGAACAGCGGAACACTTGTTCTGGCCGGTACGGTCACCAACATTGGACCTGGCGGGGGCACGACAATCGCAGCCGGCGCAACACTGCAGTTCGGCAATGGCGGCGCAAGCGGCACAGTCACGGGGAATGTCGTCGACAACGGGACACTCGTCTTCGACCGTTCCGACATAGCGAGCTTCGACGGAATCATTTCCGGGACGGGCTCCGTCGAGCACATCGGTAGCGGAACGACGATCTTGAACGTCAACAACCCCTTCAGCGGCGGAACCGCGGTGAAGGCCGGGACGCTGGCGATCGGCGACGGAACGCATCCAGCAGCGTCGCTGTCCGGAGGCGGACCCGTCGATGTCGCGGCGGGCGCCTTTCTTGGCGGTTATGGCAGCGTGACCGGCGCGGTGACCAACAACGGCACCATCGCCGTAGCCAACGCGGTCTCGGCCTTTTCGGCGGGTCCGATCGGTACGTTTACGGTCAACGGCGACCTCATCAGCAGCGGACTTCTGCAAATCGGCGGAACCGGCGTCGGCAACCGTCTGGTCGTCGCCGGAAATTACTTCGGCGCAGCCGGGGCAACCGGTGCGCTCAATACCTTCCTTGAAGCAGATGGTTCGCCGTCCGACAGGATCGTCATCGACGGCGGCTCGGCGTCGGGCATGACTGGCCTTGCCTTCACGAACATCGGGGGGGCAGGCGCCCAGACACTGGCAGACGGCATTCTGGTTGTCGAAGCGCTGAATGGCGCTACAACCCATACGTTTGCGCTCAGCAATTTCGTCTCCGCCGGCGGCTATGAGTATTTCCTGTTCAGCGGAGGGATCACCGCTGGAAGCGAGGAGAACTGGTATCTGCGCAACACGATCGTCCTTCCTCCGTCGGGGGAGACGCCTCCCGAGGTGGCCCCGTCGCCCGATCCGCTTGCTCCGTTGCCACCTGAGCCGCTTGCAACGCCGGTGGACACGTTCCCGCTACCGGTTCCGACGCTTGACCCCGCCAATCCTCCGGTCCAGCCCGCGCCGCCAACGCCCGGTGCCACCGCTTTCATCGGCCCGGTCATTCCCCTGTACAGCATAGAGGTGCCGATCGCCTCCGCCCTTCCGTACGCGACACGGCAGGCAACGCGTGCAACGCTCGGGACCTTCCACGAACGCCGCGGCGGCCAGGACATCCTATCGCCAGCGGACAACTACTCGGCGGCTTGGGGACGTGTCTTCGGGCAGAGCATCGAACGGGACCTTGAGGGAACGGCCGATCCCGCCATCGACGGTTCGATCTGGGGAATCCAGGCGGGTCTCGATCTGCTGCGCCGCGAGAGCGAAGGCGGCCATCGCGACATCGCGGGCCTCTTCCTTGGCTACTCGGCGATCAATGCCGACGTCACCGGCTTTGCACTCGGCTGGAACAACCTTGCCGTCGGCGATCTCGACGTCAGTGCAACCAGCATCGGCGCCTACTGGACCCATATCGGCCCGAGCGGCTGGTATCTCGACGGCGTTCTGATGGGGTCATTCTACGGGGGTGGCGGGACTTCGCGTCGGGACGTCGAGGTCGATGCGGGCGGGCAGGGCATCACGCTCTCCCTCGAAGGAGGCTATCCATTCGTGCTCTCGCCGACCTGGAAACTCGAACCACAGGCGCAAATGATATGGCAACACGAGTCGCTCGATGATGCCGCAAGCCGCTTCGCGACAGTCGCATTCGACACCGATGACGCGGTCACAGGCAGGATCGGGTTTCGCCTGGAGGGCGAGTTCCAGACGTCCATTGGCCTCGTGCAACCCTATCTTAAAGCCAATCTCTGGCATGACTTCTCTGGAAGCGACACGGTCAACTTCAACATCAATCCGTTCCAGGTGGATTTCGGTGGGACGTCGCTCGAGCTCGGCGGCGGCCTGATCGCGTCGGTGCGCGACAATCTCAGATTCTATGCGACGGCCGATTATACCTTCGATGTCGATGGCGAGACCGACAGGGCCTTCGAGGGCAATGTCGGACTGAGCTTCAAGTGGTGAGCAAAGGCGCGCCCTGGCCCTCCGAGGACTGCCTCAGGCGTCCTCGGACAATCCCTCCGAGGTCGTCGCCGGGACGTCCTGCCTGGCGGGCTTTTGCGGGCGCCTGGCGAAGAAGCGCCGGATGCGGTCGCTGATCTCGCCGCCGCTGAGGAACATGGGCACCGGCGGCGGTGGCGGGGCGGGTTCGACGGAAAGCCCGACCGCGACGATGCGGCCCTTTTCGTCGACGTCGCGGACGATCAGGTCGATCAGCCCCAGCGAGACGCGGTCGGCATATTCGACGTGGCCACGGAGCCGCTGCTTGATGAGATCGCCGATGGTGAGCTTGCGTTCCTCTTCCTTGATCGAGGCGCCGTAGACCGCTTCCAGTTCGCCGGCGAGGTGGGTCTGGTCGACGGTGAACGCGCCGAAAAAGTCCTCGTCCTCGGCATCCACCTCAGCGCGGCTGGCAAACAGCCGGTCGAGCAGGCGGGGATAGCGGTCGGGCACGAAGATGTAGACGTTGTCGCCTGCCATGAGGCGGCCCATGTCCTGGAAGCGCATTGAGCGGCCATCGCGCACGACCAGCGACGGCCTGGCCCAGCGCGGGATGCGCTGGCCCCTGGCAACTGGCGAGCCGGGCACGACGCGGTAGGCGAGCAATTCGTGGTGGGCGGAGCCGGGCAGCTCCAGCTCGACCTTGTCGAGCGGGCCGTAGCGCTGCGGCACGATGAGACCCAGTCGCCGTGCGAGCGGACCCACGGTCCAGCCCTGTACCAGCAGCGAGGCGAGCACGATGATGAAGGCCATGTTGAAGATGGTGCGGCCGTGCTCGAGCCCGCCGAGAACAGGCGTGATGGCGAGCAGGATGGAGACGGCCCCGCGCAGGCCGACCCAGGAGATGAAGGCGGTTTCCTGGCGGGGGATGTTGAAGGGGATGAGGCAGAGCCACACGGCCACCGGGCGGGCGACGAACATCAGGAAAAGGCCGAGCGCCAGCGCAGCGGGAAGGATCGCGGGGAACTGCGAGGGCGTGGCGAATAGGCCGAGCACCAGGAACATGATGATCTGGGCAAGCCAGGACATGCCCTCCTGGAAGCGCTTCAGCGTCGACACGGCGCGGATGTCGGAATTGCCGGCGACGAGCCCGGCGAGATAGACCGCCAGGAAACCCGAGCCGCCGATTGCGCCCGCGGTGGCGAAGAC
Source organism: Mesorhizobium sp. SCN 65-20 (assembly GCA_001724355.1). Classification (GTDB taxonomy): domain Bacteria; phylum Pseudomonadota; class Alphaproteobacteria; order Rhizobiales; family Rhizobiaceae; genus Aminobacter. Next base: position 27,839 of record MEEF01000037.1, read on the forward strand.
CAGCAGCGACAGGGTGATGACGAAAATCGGCAGTAGCCCGCGGTCGAGATTGAGCCGCTCGACCAGCTTGACGATCAGGAAGCCGCCGAGCAGTCCGATGGCAGCGCCCAGGATCATCTGGACGAAGAAGCCGATGACCAGGTCGACGAGCAGCAGGTCCGCGTCAGGCTTGGCGCCAAGGGCGATGATCTCGACCAGCGTGATGGTGAGGAAAATGGCGATCGGGTCGTTCGTGCCGGACTCGATTTCCAGCGTCGAGCGGACGCGTTCGCGCAAATTGATGTTGCCGGCGCGCAGCAGGAAGAACACCGCCGCCGCGTCGGTCGAGGCGACGGCAGCACCCAGCAGGAAGGATTCGAGCCAGTTGAAGCCGGTGAGGTAATAAGTGGCGATGCCGAAGATGACCGTGGTGATGGCGACGCCCAATGTGGCGAGCGTCAGTGCCGGCATGCCGGCCTGGCGCAGAACCCCCATGGGCGTGCCGAAGCCTGAGTCGAACAGGATGACGGCCAGCGCGATCGAGCCGACGAAATAGGCGATGTGGGCGTTGTCGAAGACGATGCCGAGACCATCGACGCCGCTGGCGAGGCCGATGCCAAGGAAGAGGAGCAGCAGCGGAGCGCCGAAACGGAAGGCGATCAGGCTAGAGAACGCCGCCGCGACGACGAGCGCCGTGCCGACCAGCGTGACCAGATATACCGCCTGTTCCATCCCGACCCGTCCACGAAGCAGATCATTGCTGCGTCGTTTCAGAGTGCGGCGAAGAAAAGGCCATCGGCAAGCATGAATGCGTTTTTGGCGGACTGTGCCAAGGATTTTTATGCGGTGCAGCAAAAACAAAACGCCCGGCCGAGGCCGGGCGTTTCGTAATCCTGAAGATCAGCGTCGAATTCAGGCGATGGTCTTGCCGAGGGCGACAGCGGTGTCGGCCATGCGGTTCGAGAAGCCCCACTCGTTGTCGTACCAGGACATGACGCGCACGAGGTTGCCGTCGATGACCTTGGTCTGGTCGAGCGCGAAGGTCGACGAGGCCGGGTTGTGGTTCATGTCGATGGAGACCAGCGGCTCGTTGGTGAAGGCGAGGATGCCCTTGAGCGGGCCGTTGGCTGCAGCGACGAGTGCTGCGTTGACCTCATCCACCGTGACCGACTTCTTCGACACGAACTTGAAGTCGATGACCGAGACGTTCGGGGTCGGCACGCGGATCGACACGCCGTCGAGCTTGCCCTTGAGTTCCGGCAGGACCAGGCCGACGGCCTTCGCGGCGCCGGTCGAGGTCGGGATCATCGACATCGCCGCGGCGCGGGCGCGGTAGAGGTCCTTGTGCATGGTGTCGAGGGTCGGCTGGTCGCCCGTATAGGCGTGGACCGTCGTCATGAAGCCCTTCTCGATGCCGAAGGCGTCGTTGAGGACCTTGGCCACCGGCGCGAGGCAGTTGGTGGTGCACGAGGCGTTGGAGATGACGATGTGATCCTTGGTGATCTTCTCGTGGTTGACGCCGTAGACGACGGTCAGGTCGGCGCCGTCGGCCGGAGCCGAGACGATGACGCGCTTGGCGCCGGCCGCGAGGTGAGCCGAAGCCTTCTCCTTGGAGGTGAAGATGCCGGTGCACTCGAGCACGATGTCGACGTTCAGTTCCTTCCACGGCAGCTGTGCTGGGTCCTTGATCGCGGTGACCCGGAACTTCTCGGAGCCGATGATGATCTGGTCGCCGTCGACCTTCACCTCGTGCGGGAAGCGGCCATGCACGCTGTCGTAGCGCAGCAGGTGGGCGTTGGTCTCGACCGGGCCGAGGTCGTTGATGGCAACGACGTCGATGTCCTTGCGGCCCGATTCAAAGATGGCGCGGACGATGTTGCGGCCGATGCGGCCGAAACCATTGATGGCAACTCTCACGGTCATGTCTGGTTCTCCTGGAACGTCTTAAGCCTGAAGCCGGGCCTTGGCAGCGTCAGCGGCTGCCTCGGCGGTGATGCCGAAATGCTTGTAGAGGTCTTCGATCGGCGCGCTGGCGCCGAAGCCGTGCATACCGATGAAGACGCCGTCGGTGCCGATGAAGCTGTCCCAGCCGAGGCGGATGCCCGCTTCGATGGCGACCTTGACCTTGGCGTTGCCGATGATGGCCTTGCGGTATTCGGGGCTCTGCTGCTCGAACAGTTCGAACGCGGGAACCGAGACGACACGGGTCGGGTGACCGGCGGCCTGCAGCAGGTCACGCGCCTTGAGCGCGATCTCGACTTCCGAGCCGGTGGCGAAGATGGTCACCTTGGCCTCGCCGTCGGCGGTGGCCAGCTCGTAGGCGCCATAGCGGCAGAGATTTTCCTCGACAAACTCGGTGCGCACCGCCGGCAGGTTCTGGCGGGTGAGCGCAAGCGTCGACGGGGTCTTCCGCGATTCAAGCGTCAGCTGCCAGCATTCCGCAGCCTCGGTCGCATCCGCCGGGCGGAAGACGATGTGGTTCGGGATGGCGCGCAACGCGGCAAGATGCTCGACCGGCTGGTGGGTCGGGCCGTCCTCGCCGAGACCGATGGAGTCATGGGTCATGACGAAGCCGACGCGGATGCCCATCAGCGAGGCCAGGCGCATGGCCGGGCGGGCATAATCGGAGAAGCACAGGAAGGTGCCCGAATAGGGGATGACGCCGCCATGCAGCGACATGCCGTTCATCGCGGCGCACATGCCGAGTTCGCGGATGCCGTAGTGGACGAAGCGCTGGCCATAGTCGCCAGCCGAGATCGGCTTGGTCTGGCTGGTCTTGGTGTTGTTCGAGCCGGTCAGGTCGGCCGAACCGCCGATCGTCTCGGGCACGATGCCGTTGATGATCTCGAGCGCCATTTCCGACGACTTGCGGGTGGCGACCTTCGGCTTCTCGGCGGCGAGCTTCTTCTTGTACTCGGCGATCGCGGCGTCGAAGCCGGCCGGCAGGTCGCCGCGCATGCGGCGCTCGAACTCGGCACGGATTTCGGTGCCGGCCTCGGCGAGGCGGCCTTCCCATTCCTTG
>MEEF01000038.1 GCA_001724355.1 Mesorhizobium sp. SCN 65-20
AGTTCAACGAGGGCATGCGCGACTTCGACGTCATGGCGCGTCGCGCCTTTCTGTTCACGTCTCGTCCTGCGCCACGACTGACGCACAACAGGCTACCCCGGCAATGCTCTAACGCGCGCATGGGCAGTTTCCCTCAACTAAAACCACACTAGCATGCGGTAGTTAGAGTGAGAAGCAGAACAGTCGAGTGAGCCGGAGCGCCGCTTTAAAGTTACTTTGCTGCACTCATTTCGGCGCCCAGTTCCTTCTTGAACGTTTCGAGGTCGACCTGCATGCCGTTGAAGATGGTGCTCCAGTGACGGGTGAGGGCGGCCATGGCCACGGCCTCCTGGATCTCCTCGTCGGTTGCGCCGGCCTGCTTGGCGCCCTGCGTGTCGGCCCAGATGCAATAGCTGCACGGGATCTGCGCGGCGACAGCGAGCGAGATCAGCGCCTTGGTCTTGGGCGGCAGGGCAGTCTTGTCGCTGAATTCGATGTTCTTGAGTTCCGACCAGGCGCCCGGTAGCCCGGCTTTCGGGAACTGCTTCAGGAAGCTCGGAACGCTGCCCATGGACTTCTGGATGTCCTTCAGCGTGGCGTCGTAGTCGTCGGCGTGGGCGGCAACGGGGATGAATGCGAGGCTGGCTGAACAGGCGATGGCGCCGGCCAGGACCGTCGAATTGCGGCGGAGCGAGGCGAGGGCGGATGCGGCGTATGCGAACATGGCTTCCTCCTCTGGAACAAAGTTACCTTACGGTGTAAGGTAAGAAATTGATGAGCCTTACAGTGTAAGTTGTCAAGCAGGGCGCCATGGACAGGACGATCAACAAAAAGCGAGCGCGGGGCAAACTCTCGCGCGACATGATCGAAACGGCGGCCTTCGAAGTGATCGAGCGGGAAGGGCTCACAGGCTTTTCGATGCGCAAGCTGGCGCAGGCGCTCGGCTGCGAGGCGATGAGCATCTATCATCACTATCCCTCACAGGCGCACCTGTTCGAGGCGCTCGTCGATCGGCTGGTCTGCGATCTCGAAATCCCGTCGCGGGAATTGCCGTGGCGCGAGCGTGCCCGGGCGGTCATGCACGATTTCCGGGCAGTGGGCAGGGCGCACCCGGCCTTTGCCCCATTCGTCGTCACCTATCGCATGAATTCGCCGATGTGCCTGAAATGGCTCGACGGCGTGATCGGCATGTTCGAGGACGGCGGTTTCGGCCGCGAGCGGGCCGCGCGCCTCTTCAGGGCCAGCGGCTACTACCTGATGGGTGCCATCCTCGATGAGACGGCGGGCTACGCCATGGGACCGTCGGCGGCGACGACGATCGGGGAAGAGCAATTGCGCAAGGACTATCCCAACGTGGCCGCAGCCGGACCCTACTTCGCCGAGAGCGAATTCGAGGCGACCTTCGAAATGGGGCTCGACATGCTGCTGGACGAGATGGAGCGCGAAGTTGCGGGTAAAGGCCGGGCCGCACTTTCCGCAGACGCGCAAAAAGCCTAGTAGGGGGCAAGCCTCCCATTCGACCGGCCGACGCTGCGGCCGGGACCAGAGTTTCGAGCCATGCGGTCCCTGTTCCTTCTCATCCTCCTTGCAGGCACCGGCCTGGGCATCGTCTACCCATGGGCGACGACCAACTTCTCGGGCCGCGAGATCGGCACCTATCGGGTCTACGATCGCGGCGGCGCGTTCCGTGACGTCGATGTGGCGCTGGCGAGCGCCGACGCCCCGGTGCGCGTGCTGGTCGACCTGACGACGCTCGCGCCACCGGTCGTGACGCCCGCGCGCGCTATCCTGACGGTGACCGCAGCTACCCACGGCCAGACCGTGCTCGCCCAGGCCCTCAATTTCTACGACACGACCCCGCGCGAGCGCAGCCCGCAACTGCCGGATCCGATCCTGCGCGACGACGCCGGCCTGATCCGCGAGGTGCAGCCGGGGATCTATCGCTTCACCGTCGGCCAGGGCGATGCCGACAACGTCCAGATCAAGAGCGTCGACCTCTTGCTGCGCGCCGGCAGCGGCGAGGCGGACCAGCGCGCCCAGCCGATCGGCTTCTCGCTGATGGCAATCGGTTTCCTCGGGCTTGTGCTTTCGCTACGGCGGGGACGTGGCAAGCCGGAAAATCCGAACTCGCAGCCGCCGGCGCCGCGCTGGGGCAGGGATGCGGACAAGACTTGAGTTTCTCGTACCTCACATGTCATCGAGCAAGGACAGCTTGGGGGAGCAGATGTCCGAAATCGACGCAGAGGATGACGTCTCGACCGTGATGAGATTCCTGTCCGTCGCGGCGATCGTCGCAGGCGTGGCTGCACTCTCTGTCTATCCGTGGGCAGTGAAGAATTTCAGCGGTCGCGAGATCGGCACCTATCGAGTCTATGATGGTGGGAGGTTCCCTGTCGCGGTGGCAATTCTGGGAGAGTCTGACGCGCCCGTCAGGGTGATGGTCGACGTGGTTGCGGTCGCGCCGCTACCTGAGATGTCAGCTCCCTTGATGGTCCCAGTCGAGGCCTCGACACGAGGTAGGGTTGTGTTCAGTAAGGCATTGAGACCGCGGGAAGTTGCGACGAGCGAACGCAACCTCGAGGTTCCAGACCCTTTGGCCAGGCACATTGCCGGCTTGATCCCGAAGGTGGAGCCGGGCATCTACAGTTTCGCAATCGGCAGCCAGGGCATTAGCGGAACTGGCGTCCGAAGCGTCGACATCGTCCTGCGCGGCGGGGTCATGGAGATAAGTCAACGAGTTCGCCCGCTGGGTTTCTTTTTGGCAGCGGCCGGCTTGGCAGGAATTGCGATTGCCTTGGCTCGTGGACATCGTCGAACGACAAAAGCAAAGCCGCCGGCGCCGCGCTGGGGCAGGGATGCGGACAAGTCATGAATTATCGCCACGCCTATCATGCCGGAAACTTCGCCGACGTGGTCAAGCACGTGGTGCTTGCGCGGCTGGTCGAATATCTGAAGCGCAAGGACAAGGCCTTCCGCGTCATCGACACCCATGCCGGCATCGGCCTCTATGATCTCGGTTCGGAGGAGGCACAGAAGACCGGCGAGTGGCACGACGGCATTGGCCGGTTGGTGGAAGCCAAGCTGCCGGCGGATGCGGCCGAGCTGCTCGGCCCCTATCTCGATGCGGTCAGGGCACAGAACCCAGAGGGCGGCATTTCGGCTTATCCCGGCTCGCCGCTGATCGTACGCCACTTGCTGCGCAAGCAGGACCGGCTTTCGGCGATCGAACTGCATCCGGCCGACGCAAGGACGCTGGCCGGCGTCTTCGAGGGCGATTTTCAGTCGAGGGTAATCGAACTCGACGGCTGGCTGGCACTCGGCGCGCATCTGCCGCCCAAGGAAAAGCGCGGGCTGGTTCTGGTCGATCCGCCGTTCGAGAAGAAGGGCGAGTTCGGCCGTCTGGTCGACGGTCTTGTGAAAGCGCACAAGCGCTGGCCGGGTGGTGTCTTCGCGCTGTGGTATCCGGTCAAGGATCGCAAGGCGGTGGCAGGCTTCCGCGAGGCGCTGGCGAGCGCCGGCATCGCCAAGATCATGGACATCGCTTTCGACATCCGGCCGCCTTCGCGGGAACCACGGCTCGACGGCACCGGCATGATCGTCGTCAATCCGCCCTATCCGCTTGAATCCGAACTGCAAATGCTGCTGCCGGTGCTGGCCGAAATCCTTGGCGAGGGCGGCGGGGCACGATGGTCGATCGAGTGGCTCGCAGGCGAAATGCCGGCTGCTTGACCGGAACCCGGCAAGGCCGCAAACTGCGACGCACAGTTCTGGAGAGGGAACCATGACTCGCGTTGTCAGCACTATCTTCGCCGCCATCGTCGGACTTGGAGCGGCCGGGCTCGGCGCTGCGCCCGCGCAGGCGGCGGATCTTTCGACCTATTCCGACTATTCGAACTACTCCGGCCTCTGCGCAAACGCATCCGTGCTCAACCGCATCACCAGCCGGTTCAGCTACCAGGTCACGCATGTGCCGAACCTACCGCAGGTGGGCATCACCGATTTCCAGCGGATCTATGAGACCCGCTACCTGCCTTCGGACGAGGATCATCCGATCGGCCGAACCTATTGCGGGGCCACGGTGACGCTGTCCGACGGCAGCTATCGCCCAATATGGTACCTCGTCGAGGAAGGCATGGGCTTCGCCTCGATCGGCAACAATGTCGAGTTCTGCGTCTCGGGCTTCGACCGCTGGTATGTCTACAATGGCGGTTACAACGGCGACGGCAGGGGTTGCCGCGTCCTGCGCTGAGGACGGCTGGAATTTCATGAAACTGGTTGCCTGCGGGCGCGTGATCGCGCTCGCCGCGTTGTTGGCAGTCGCCGCCTGCAAGCCCTCGGAAGACAAGGCGAACGAAGTCGGGTCGACCGCCACGACTGAAACCGCCGTGCCCAGGGGGCAGGGTTTCGATTTCTACGTCCTGGCTCTGTCTTGGTCGCCGAGCTATTGCGAGGCCGAGGGCGAGCGCGCCAATGGCCAGCAATGCCGGACTGGCAGGCCATATGCCTTCGTTGTCCACGGGCTCTGGCCGCAATTCGAGCGCGGTTATCCGCAGGATTGCGCGACTGGAGACAGCGATGTCCCGAATGAAAGACTGCGCGGTCTTTATGACCTGATGCCGGCTGTCGGCCTGATCCGGCACCAGTGGCGCAAGCATGGAACCTGCACCGGCCTCTCGCAGGACGACTACTTCAAGGTCCTGCGCGCCGCGCGCGAAAAGGTCGAGATCCCGCAGGAGTTCAGGCGGCTCGACGCCTACCGCACATTGGCACCGGCACAGGCCGAGCGCTCGTTCCTGCAGTCGAATCCCGGGATGCGCGAAGACGGTATCGCAGTGACGTGCGACAGGCGCTTCCTGCGCGAGGTGCGCATCTGCATGAGCAAGGATCTGGAATACCGGGCCTGTCCGGAAGTGGACAGCCGCGCCTGCCGGCTCGACAAGGTGGTGATGCCGCCGGTGCGCGGTGGCTGATTTCCGCACGCGCCTCGTTGCCTGCCGTGAGGTTGCTGAATATGGTCCCGGCCAAAACGGGGACCTCTCATGCCGAAACTCTTCTATTCTTCCGCTTCGCCCTACAGCGCCAAGGTTCGCATGGCTGCCGCCTATGCGGGAATTGCCGTCGAAGCCGTGACGGTCGAGACCGGCCCGCAGCCGGCAATGCTGACGGACGCCAACCCGCTCGGCAAGATCCCGGTCTGGATCACCGACGAGGGCGACGGCATCTATGACAGCCGCGTCATCACGCAGTATCTGAACCGGCTTTCGGGCAACAAGCTGTTCCCGCGCAATGCCGAAAAGCGGCTGGATGCGGAGCGCCTGGAGGCATTGGCCGACGGCCTCTGCGACTGCCTGCTGGCGATCGTCTACGAGCGCCGGTCGCGGCCGGAGGAGATCGTCCACCAGCCCTGGATCGACAAGCAGTGGGCGAAGGTCGCGCGCACGCTCGACCTGCTCAACGCCAATCCGCCGAAGCTGCCCAAGTCGATCACGGCCGGCCAGATCGCCCTGCGCGCAGCGATCGGCTACATGGACCTGCGTTTCGCCGGCAAGTGGGAGAAGGGCCGCCCGCGCCTGAAGCGCTGGGCCGGCCGCTTCGACGAGAAGTTCCCCGAGCTCAAGGCGGTCATCCCACAGGGTTGATCGCGACCAGGCGAAGTCCAAGAAAAGACAACAAAAAAGCCGGGCTTGCGCCCGGCTTTTTCGTTCGTACCGACCCTTCGGATCAGAACTTCATACCGACGCCGAACTGGATGCGGTGATCCTTGCTCGAAACCTCGGTCGAGGTGCCGCCGAGGTTGTAGTCGTCGCTGCCGAAATCGGTGTAGCGATACTCGACGCGGCCGAAGACCGTCTCGGTCAGCTTGATGTCGGTGCCGACGCCGGCGGTCCAGCCGAGCGCGGTGTTCGAATCTTCACCAAGGGCGTTGCTGACCTCGATGTTCTTGAGGGCACCACCAGCCGTACCGTAGATCAGGATGTCAGGCGAAACTGCGTAGCCGAGACGGGCGCGCAGCGAGCCTTCGAAGCCGCCCTTGACGTCGAGGTCGCCGTTGTCGCCTTCCACGCCGCTGTAGCCGATGTCGCCTTCAGCGCCGAGGACGAAGTTTTCCATCTGGTAGTTGTAGCCGAGGAAGGCGCCACCGAGGAACCCGTCGGTGTCGACGTTGGTGCCGCCGACGTCCGATTCGCCGCTGAAGCCGTAGCCGAGGAACACACCGGCGTAGGGCCCGCCCCAAGTGGCGACCGGGGGCAGCTCCATCGGAGCGGCAGGTGCCGGGGGCTCTTGCATAACGGCGTCGGCAGCGAAGGCAGGCATCGACGCCAGCGCGACCAGACCGAACGCGGCCGCGAGCGGACGGGCGTGCTTGAGAATGGCAGTCATTGTTTTACTCCTTAAGCCAACTAGACACTGGCTTGCTTTCAAAATGGCGCCCTAGATCCGTCGGGGGGAGAAACGGCGTGGGCACCGAACGGTTCCGAATGTCGTGTCCAAATGCGGCTGAACCGAACCTGAAGTGAGGTGATTAACCGGCGCAAATGAGACAGAACCGTGACGTTGCTCTAATACAACAACTCTGTCAGCAGCCTCACCGGCGTTTCGCCGCAGCCCGCTTGGTGCAAGGGGTTCGGCGTTCTATATCTCCTTGGCCGGCATATGTTTTCCGGCCCGTTTCGGAGGCGGTGCAGGGCAGTTCGCCACATTGCTGCCCCATCGTTGAACGGGTCTTTACAGGGATTAACGCAATGCAGCGGCGGGTGTCGCAGCGGAAGCTGAAAATGGATGCTTGAAAGGAGCTTTGATGGCGAATTTGGTTGGCAACGTGCTGGTGACCGGAGGCGCCAAACGCATAGGCCGCGCGATCGTCGAAGATCTCGCAGCACACGGATTCGGAGTGGCGATCCACTGCGGCCGCTCGCGCCGGGAAGCCGATGATCTCGCCGCCACCATCACGGCAGGCGGGGGCCGTGCCGTCGTGCTGCAGGCCGACCTCACCGACATGGCTGCCGTGAACCGTCTCGTCGCGGAAGCGCAATTGGCCCTCGGGCCGATTTCCTTGCTCGTGAACAGCGCTTCCGCCTTCGACAACGATTCGATCGCCGATTTCGACTGGGAGACCTGGGACCGGCATTTCGCGCTGCACGTGAAGGCGCCGGCACTTCTGGCTAAGAACTTCGCCGCGGCGCTGCCAGTGGGCATGGAAGGCCTCATCGTCAACATCATCGACCAGAGGGTGCTGAAGCCGAATCCGCATTTCTTCTCCTATTCGCTTTCGAAGGCAGCTCTCTGGGCCGCGACCAGGACGATGGCGCAGGCGCTTGCGCCGCGTATCCGCGTCAACGCCATCGGCCCGGGTCCGACGCTGCCGAGCCCGCGTCAGGATGAGGCCGCCTTCGCCGCGCAGCTCGACGGCCTGCTGCTCAAGCACGGGCCGGCTCTTGCCGAGTTCGGCGCGACGATCCGCTATCTGTGGGAAGCAAGGTCGGTGACCGGCCAGATGATCGCCATCGACGGCGGCCAGCATCTTGCCTGGCAGACCCCCGATGTGACAGGCATGGCGGAATGAGTTCACGCGAATCCGACAGCAGGCTGGGCCCCGCCAAGGCGGGCAGGGCAGCCGACGACTTGCCCGACATCGACCTCGACGACGACGAGGCGGTGGAGCAGGAAGTCGCGCCCAGCGGCCCGGACCTGCCATTCACCTCCATCGACTGGACGCCGCATGCCGGAGATGCCGACGGCATGGTCGGCGCCGAGGTGATCCAGACCCTGGTGAAGCGCTTGCCCAACGCGCCGGGCGTCTATCGCATGATGAATGCGGCGGGCGACGTGCTCTACGTCGGCAAGGCGCGCAGCCTGAAGAAGCGCGTCACCAACTACGCGCAGGGGCGCTTCCACACCAACCGCATCGGCAAGATGGTGCGCGAGACGGCGACGATGGAGTTCGTCGTCACCCGCACCGAGATCGAGGCGCTGCTGCTCGAGGCCAACCTTATCAAGCGGTTGCGCCCGCGCTTCAACGTGCTGATGCGGGACGACAAGTCGTTCCCCTACATCATGCTCACCAGCGACCACACGTCGCCGGGAATCTACAAGCATCGCGGCGCTCGCTCGCGCAAGGGCGGCGACTATTTCGGCCCCTTCGCCTCGGCTCAGGCGGTTGGGCGCACGATCAACTCGCTCCAGCGCGCCTTCCTGCTGCGCAGTTGCACCGACAGCTTCTTCGACAATCGCACCCGGCCTTGCCTTTTGTTCCAGATCAAGCGCTGCGCCGGACCGTGCACGGGCGAGATTTCGCGAGAGGGTTATGACGAGTTGGTACAGGAGGCGAAGGACTTCCTGTCCGGCCGCAGCCAGAAGGTGAAGACCGAGATTTCGGACCAGATGCAGCAGGCGGCCGAGGCGCTCGATTTCGAGCGCGCCGCCATCTACCGCGACCGGCTTGCGGCGCTGTCGCATGTGCAAAGCCACCAGGGCATCAACCCTCAGACGATCGACGAGGCCGACGTCTTCGCCATCCACCAGGAGGGTGGCCAGACCTGCATCCAGGTGTTCTTCTTCCGCACCGGCCAGAACTGGGGCAATCGCGCCTACTTCCCCAAGGCGGACCCGGCTCTCGAGGCTGCGGAAGTGCTGGGGTCGTTCCTCGCGCAGTTCTACGACGACAAGCCGTCGCCCCGATCTATCCTGCTGTCGCAGACAGTCGAGGAGCAGGAGTTGCTGGCGGAAGCCCTTTCCACGCGCGCCGGCCATCGGGTGGCGATCGCTGTGCCGCAAAGGGGCGAGAAGAAGGACATCGTCGACCAGGCCGTACAGAACGCCCGCGAGGCGCTGGGGCGCCGACTTGCCGAGACATCGACGCAGGCGAGGCTGCTCGAAGGCTTTGCCCAGACATTCGGGCTGGAAAAGCCGCCCGTGCGCATCGAGGTCTACGACAACTCGCACACCATGGGCACCAATGCGGTCGGCGGCATGATCGTCGCCGGGCCGGAAGGCTTCGTGAAGAACCAGTACCGCAAGTTCAACATCCGCTCGACCGACATCACCCCGGGCGACGATTTCGGCATGATGCGCGAAGTGATGACTCGCCGCTTCTCCCGGCTTCTCAAGGAGCATGGCGAGGAGCAACTGGAGAGCGACGACGAACTCGCCGGCAACGCCTCGTTCCCCGCCTGGCCGGACGTCATATTGATCGACGGCGGCCAGGGGCAGATGACGGCGGTGCGGGCGATGCTCGCCGAACTCGGCATCGAGGACCGGGTGGTGGCGATAGGCGTGGCCAAAGGCCAGGACCGCGAAGCCGGTCGAGAGCGCTTCTTCGTCAGGGGCAAGGAGTCGTTCTCTCTGCCGGTGCGCGATCCCGTCCTCTATTTCGTACAGCGGCTGCGCGACGAGGCGCACCGCTTCGCCATCGGCTCGCACAGGGCTCGGCGCAAGAAGGAGATGGTCAAGAACCCGCTCGACGAGATCGGCGGCATAGGGCCGGCGCGCAAGCGGGCGCTGCTGCTCGCATTCGGAACGGCCAAGGCCGTCAGCCGTGCGGCGGTCGAGGATTTGATGGCGGTGGAAGGTATTTCGGAATCAATAGCGCGCCTTGTTTACAACCATTTTCACGACAATTGATGGGCGCGGTTGGCGTCCGATTTGAGACTGGCCTATCTATAGCCCGTTGACCCTTTGCATACCCTTCTGATTTCACTACGCAGACGAAAGAGCATAAGAGAAACCATGGCCCAGCGCGCATTCAACCTGCCCAACATACTTACCTACGCGCGCATCCTGGCAGTGCCGCTGGTTGTACTCTGCTTCTTCCTCGAGGGGCGCCTGCAGTCGAGCGACTTCGCCCGCTGGAGCGCGCTTGCGATCTTCATCGCCGCCAGCCTGACCGACTATCTCGACGGCTATCTGGCGCGCGCGTGGAAGCAGACTTCCAACATCGGCAAGATGCTCGATCCGATCGCCGACAAGCTGCTGGTCGCGACCTGCCTGCTGCTGCTCGCCGCCGACACCGACAACCGCGGCGGCATCGCCGGCTGGTCGCTCTGGGCCGCGATCATCATCCTGTGCCGCGAGATCCTCGTTTCCGGCCTGCGCGAATATCTTGCCGCGCTCAAGGTCAGCGTTCCGGTCACCCAGCTTGCCAAGTGGAAGACCGCCATCCAGATGGTCGCCATCGCCTTCCTGCTTGCGGGGCCTGCCGGCGACAAGATCTTCCCGCTGACGACGCAGATCGGCCTGACGCTGCTCTGGATCGCGGCGATCGTGACGCTCTACACTGGCTACGACTACTTCCGCGCCGGCCTCAAGCACATCATGGACGAGTGAGGCGATGACGAAGCTCATCTATTTTGCCTGGGTGCGCGAACGGATCGGCAAGGCCGAGGAAGACGTCGACCTGCCGGCCGAGGTGAAAACGGTCTCCGATCTCCTGCTGTGGCTCAAGTCGCGCGGCGAGGAGTTCGAAGCTGCATTGCAGCATCCCGAGGTGATCCGCGTGGCAATCAACCAGGAGCATGTGGGGCATCGCGAGGCTGTGGCGGGCGCGCGATGCCCCACATGCTCCAGGCGGCCGATTTCGACGTCGCTGCCGAGATCGCGGCGCTGACCGAGGGCCGGGCAGATGTCGGCGCCGTGGTGACCTTCACCGGGCTCTGCCGCGACGAGGCAGGCACCCTGTCGGCCCTCGAACTCGAGCATTACCCGGGCATGGCCGAGGCCGAGATCGTCCGCATCGCCGGTGAGGCGGTCGAGCGCTGGCCGCTAGCCGGTATCACCGCGATCCACCGCTATGGCCGCATCGCTCCCGGCGAGAACATCGTGCTGGTGGTTGCCGCTTCCAAGCACCGGCAGGCGGCGTTCGAAGCGGCGAGTTTCCTGATGGACTATCTCAAGTCGCGCGCCCCCTTCTGGAAGAAGGAACATCGCCTGGACGGCAGCGAGGGCGGCTGGGTGGACGCCAAGGAAAGCGACGATGCTGCCGCGGCTCGCTGGGCAAAAACCTGAATCAGCGCTTCAACCTCGTCATCGAACCACCGCAATCCTTGCTCCTTCTGTCGCCACGGACTGATGGTCCTGTGCTGGTGGGTTCAACGATGCAAACGGAGTGGTGCTCATGATCGGCAAGCTTGCAGAGTATTTCATGTTCGGCGTCGCACCGCTTTTGGCGGCCATGCTCGTGTTGCCGGTAGCCGCCTCAGCGGAAGAAAAGACGATCACTGGCGAAGTGCTCTACCGCGAACGCATCGCCTTGCCACGGCAGGCTGTCCTCACCGTCCAACTGATCGACGTGTCCCTCGCCGATGCGCCCGCCAAGGTCCTGGGCCAGCAGAAGATCGCTCCGGCCGGACAGGTGCCGATCAAGTTTACCGTCCCCTTCGATCCCGCCGCCATCCGGACCGGCATGAGCTATGCCCTCCAGGCCCGCATCACGGTCGACGACCGGCTGTGGTTCATCAACGACGTGCGCTATGCGGTCGATCCGCTCAACGCCGGGCCGCAATCGATGCTGCTGAAAATGGTCAGGCAGTCCGCGCAGGCCGAGGACGTAAGCATCTTTGACCAGGACTGGGTCGCCGAGGACATCGACGGCACCGCGGTGACCGACAAGATCAAGACGACGATGCGCATCGCCAAGGACGGCAAGGTGTCCGGACGCGGCGGATGCAATGGCTATTTCGGCAGCGCCAAGATCGACGGCACCGCCATCACGTTCGGCCATATGGGAGCGACGCAGATGGCATGCGAGCAGGCGGCGATGGACCAGGAGCACAAGTTCCACCAGGCGCTCGGTCGCGTCACAGCCTTCGCGCTGGCGGAGGGCAAGCTTTTCTTCGCCGACAAGGATGGCAAGGCCGTCCTTCGCTTTGCGGCCGGCAGCTGATTGAATCGTTTTCGCCGGAAATGCCGCCAAGCCTTTGAATTGCTGGCCTGTTCAGCAAAACGAGAGAGAAGGTTCAAATGAAAAAGCCGGGGCGCGAGAGCCCCGGCTTTTTCGTAGATGTCAGGCAGGTTGCCGGCCGATCAGCCGACGATCTCGGTGCCCGAGAACCAGTAGGCGATCTCTTCGGCAGCAGTCTCAGGAGCGTCCGAGCCGTGAACCGAGTTCTCGCCGATCGACAGGGCGTGCACCTTGCGGATGGTGCCCTCATCCGCGTTGGCGGGGTTGGTGGCGCCCATCACTTCGCGGTTCTTGGCAATCGCATTCTCACCTTCGAGAACCTGCACGATCGTCGGGCCCGACGACATGAACTCGACCAGCTCGCCGAAGAAGGGGCGTTCCTTGTGAACGGCGTAGAAGCCTTCGGCCTCGCGGCGGCTCATCCACACGCGCTTGGAAGCGACGACGCGCAGGCCCGCATCCTCGAGCATCTTGGTGATAGCGCCGGTCAGGTTGCGCTTGGTCGCGTCCGGCTTGATCATCGAAAAGGTGCGTTCGATCGCCATGTCTGGTCCTTGTGATCTGGGGATTTTGCAGTGTGGCGGGCTCTATACAGGCCGCCCGCCACATTGCCAAGTGGCCTAGGCGGCCGCGGCGACGCGCCGGCCCATGCCCTCGTGCAGGTCGAGGCAGCGTTCGAACCATGCGGTGACGGGGTCATCCTTTGGGAGCACGCCGTAGGGCGAGGCGACCCGCACCCACTGGAACGCGCCATAGACGATATAGTCGGCGAAAAGCGGCCGCTCACCGCCGATCCAGGGCTGATAGGCAAGCATGCTGCGCAGCGGCTCCAGCGAAGCACGGAAGGCCGCTAGGCCGGTATCGCGAGCGGCGGTCACCTCCTCGAGCGTCTTGCCGAAGCGCGCCTCCCGGCTTTGCCGGAAATAAGCCGCGTTCTCCTCGTCCTGCATCCCGTGCAGGGCCGTAAGCGCAGCCATGCCGAGATAAGGATGCAGGGTCAGCTGCGACCAGCGCTCGACGAAGCGCGCATGCGCCTTGCCGCCTTCGCCGCCGAACAGGGTCGGGAGGTCCGGATAGGCCTCTTCGAGATAGAGCGCGATCGCGAAGGAGTCAGAGATCACCTTGTCGCCGTCGCGAATGACCGGGACGGTCTTCGCAGCGCCGTTCTCGATTTCGGGCACCTCCAGGAAACGCGTCGGGACGGCTCGAAAATCGAGCCCCTTGTGCGCCAGCGCCATTGCCGCCTTCCAGCAATGCGGGCTGAAGGGACGCGAAGCGTCGCGTCCGACGAGGTCGTAGAGAAGAATGGTCATTGGCGATGGTCCAGGATGCACTTAGGAAGGGTTCTGAAAGTCGTACGAAGCACCGAAGGATCTTCGATGAAGCAGCATTTCATGATGTTGGCCGCCTACAATCAATGGGCCAATGAGCGGATTTACGAAGCCGCATCCGACCTTTCTTCGGAAGAACTGCTGCGCGACACCGGAGCCTTCTTCGGGTCGATGATCGGCACGCTCAACCATATACTGGTGGCGGACCGGATATGGATGAAGCGCTTCACCGGGGAGGGGGACGCTCCGGCTGCCCTCGACACCATCATCCACGAGGATTTCGCCAAACTGCGCGCCGCGCGGCAGGCCGAGGACAGGCGCATCGTCGAGTGGGTGGGTGGTCTCAGTGAAAAGGCGTTGGCCGGCCGCTTCACCTACATGACGGTGACCGACATGCGGACGATCTCGCAGCGGCTCGCGCCTGCTCTCGATCACGTCTTCAATCACCAGACACATCATCGCGGTCAGGCGCACATGATCCTGACCGTACTCGGCCGCCCGTCGGTAACGCTGGACCTGGTCTATTTCCAGCGCACTGAGGACGGCCGCGCCTTCGCCTGAGCCCAAAAGGTGCCAGCCTGTCGGCCGGCACCGTATTTTCGGTCGATCAGCGGACGATCGTCACCGGGCAATGGGCCGCAGACACGACTTCGGTGGCGACCGAGCCCAGGAACAGGCGCTCGAGATCGTTGGTCACGCCGGTGCCCATGACGATGTGGTCGAAGTTCTTTTCCTTGGCATAGGAGGCAACCGCAGAGGAGACCTTGTTTCCGGTCACCACAACGGTATCGAAGCCGGACAGCCCCGCGCTGGTGGCGATCTTCTGGCCATGCGCCAATTGCTCATGGATCTGGGCGTTCACCGCTGACACCAGCGTTTCGTCCCAGTGCCAGGTCTTTGCGATCCTGTCCGGCGGAATGGTGTTCACATGCACGAAAGTCAGCTTGGCGTTCGTTTCCTTCGCCAGTTCCACGGCGCAGGCCGCGGCGCGGTCCGAGGCGTGTGACCCGTCGACGGCGCAGAGGATTTTCTTAGGCATGGCTTCCCCTTCTGTGTTGGATCTCGTTGGATCTCTCGTTGATTTCACCAGAGTAAATTTAATTTCGCAGCAATAAAACGCTCGCGAAAATGTCGCGGGTGCGGCGGATTGTCGCATCAGCCGGGCGGCTCCCTCGTTCAGGCAGCGGCGGGCCGGCTGGATTGTCATGAAGTGTCTGGATCATCGCTTCAGCGGGGCGAGGACGCTTGCCTTGTCCAGCGGCATCCAACAGAAGGGGCGAACCTGGGGGCGGCGCTTTTCGCTTGCCGCCCTGTCCAGCCAAGCGGGGATTTTCGGTGCGCGTTCAAGGCGAGAGGCTCGGCCAGACGATCGTCCTCCTGCTGATCGCAGGCTCGGGCGCGGTCGCGATTGCGCGCGGCATGACCCTGACCTTCCTGGCCATCCGCCTGCAGAAGGACTTCGGCCTCGGCCCGGCGGCCATCGGCATGCTGATCGGGGCAGGCCCGCTGCTCGGTGCCGCTGCCAGTCCCTTCGCCGGGACGCTTTCCGACCGCATCGGCCGCCGCAGCGTCTTGACGGTGGCCCTGCTTTTCGCTGGCCTCGGGTTGATCGGGCTGGGACTGGCGCAATCGGTCGCCGCCTTTGCCGTTGCCCACATCGCTTCGTCGGTGGCGGCAGCGGTCTACGAGCCTGTCTCGCGCGCGCTGATGAGCGACGCGGCACCGGAGAAGCTCAGGCTCAAGGTGTTTTCCTGGCGCTATCTCGTCATCAATGCCGGCTGGGCCGTCGGCCCGATGATCGGCATCGCCATCGGCGCCAACTCGCCGATGCCGTTCGTCATCGCAGGCGTCGTGCACTTCGGCTTCTCTGCCGCGATCTTCATGATCGTGCCGGCCGTCTTCGTAAGCTCGGCAGGCGCAAGCACCGCGTCGCAGATGCCCGGTTTCCGCAGGCTGCTCGCCACGTTGCGCGACCGCAGGCTGATCTTCTATCTCGGCGGCGGCACGCTGCTGCTCGCCGTCTACGGCCAATGGTCGGTGACCCTGTCGCAGTATCTGACGACCAACCTTGAGGACGGCGTCACGATCTTCGCCTGGCTGGTCACCACCAACGCGGCGGTCGTGGTGCTAGCAACCGCACCTGCACGGATGCTGATCGAGAAGATCGGGCCGATGAAGGCCATGGTGCTCGGCTGCATCTTGTTCCTGGGCGGCGAACTCGGCTTCGCCGTCGCCACCAACGCCACCATGCTGATCGGCTTCATGGTGCTGTTCACCATCGGCGAAGTGCTGGTCGTGCCTTCGGAGTATGTGTTGGTCGACCGTATCTCGAACGACGGCAACCGCGGGGCCTATTTCGGCGCCCATTCGCTGTGCGCCGTGGGCAATTTCTTCGGGCCGCTGCTCGGTGGGATGGTGCTCGGTGCATTTGGCGGGCAGGGCATGTTCCTGCTGTTTGCGGCTTTCGCGGCCGGCTCGGCGATCCTTTTCGCGCTTGGCCACGCTTCGCCCCCGCCCGCGTCGCTGGATGGCCGCGCCACCGCCCTTGGCGGCGAGGTGGCCGAAGGCGCCATGCACCGCATGGGCAGACCGGCCTTCGCCTGAGGCTCCACGCGCCAAATCCCATTTTCGACCGTGCGTTGCGCCCTTGTCGGTGCGCGCGCACTTGCCATCGTCACAACACTTCGCCAGAAACCTCTCGCCATGCTTATCATCAACGACCTCTCCCTCCGCATTGCCGGACGTCTTCTCCTCGACCACGCGTCGCTGACCCTGCCTGCCGGCACCAAGGCGGGCCTCGTCGGGCGCAACGGCACCGGCAAGACCACGCTGTTCAAGGCGATCACCGGCGACTTCAGCTCAGAGACCGGCTCCATCAGCATCCCCAAGAACACCCGCATCGGTCAGGTGGCGCAGGAAGCACCGGGAACCGAGGAGCCGCTGATCGACATCGTGCTCAAGGCCGACACCGAGCGTGCGGCACTGCTCGAAGAGGAAAAGACGGCGACCGATCCGCATCGCATCGCCGAGATCCATGTCCGGCTCGCCGACATCGAGGCGCATTCGGCCGAGTCGCGCGCGGCGACGATCCTCGCCGGCCTCGGCTTCGACGATGAGGCGCAAAAGCGGCCGGCCTCGTCTTTCTCGGGCGGCTGGCGCATGCGCGTCGCGCTCGCGGCGGTGCTGTTCTCCGAGCCCGATCTGCTGCTGCTCGACGAGCCGACCAACTATCTCGACCTCGAGGGCACGCTGTGGCTCGAGAACTACGTCTCGAAATATCCGCACACCGTGCTGTTGATAAGCCACGACCGCGACCTGCTCAACCGCGCCGTCAACTCGATCGTTCATCTCGACCAGAAGAAGATGACCTTCTGGCGCGGCGGCTACGATCAGTTCGAACGACAGTATGCCGAGCAGCGCGAACTGCAGGAGAAGGGCCGCGTCAAGCAGGAAGCGGCGCGCAGGCACCTGCAATCCTTCGTCGACCGCTTCCGCGCCAAGGCATCGAAAGCACGTCAGGCGCAGTCGCGCATCAAGGCGCTGGAGAAGATGAAGCCTATCGCGGCCCTCATCGAAGACAATGTGCGCCCGTTCAGCTTTCCGGAGCCGGTCAAGACGGTGGCATCGCCGATTGTCGCGCTCGACAAGGTCAATGTCGGCTACCAGGCCGACAAGCCGATCCTGAAGAAAATGACGCTGCGCATCGACGCCGACGACCGTATCGCGCTTCTGGGCGCCAACGGCAACGGCAAGTCGACCTTTGCCAAGCTGCTCGCCGGACGCCTCCAGGTCGAGACAGGCTCGGTCACCATCGCGCCGGGCCTGAAGGTCGCGATCTTCGCCCAGCACCAGCTTGACGACCTTAGGCCGGAAGAAAACGCCTACGAGCACGTGCGCCGGCTGATGCCGGAAGCGCCGGAATCGAAGGTGAGGGCGCGTGTTGCCCAGTTCGGCCTGGCAACGGAGAAGATGAACACCGCCGCCAAGGATCTCTCCGGTGGCGAGAAGGCGCGCCTGCTGATGGGCCTTGCAGCCTTCGACGGGCCTAACCTGTTCATCCTCGACGAGCCGACCAACCATCTCGACATCGACAGCCGCGAGGCGCTGATCATGGCGCTCAACGACTTCCCGGGTGCAGTGATCCTGATCTCGCACGACCGCCACCTTCTGGAGGCGACCGCTGATCGGCTGTGGCTGGTCAAGGACGGCACGGTCAACCCGTATGACGGCGATCTCGAGGACTACAAGACGCTGGTGACGGGGGTGTCGGGCGACCGACGCGAGAAGCGCGAGGCCGACAAGGCGTCCAAGGCCGACAGGCGCCGCGAAGCCGCTGCCCGTCGCGCAGCGCTGGAGCCATTGGCCAAGGAGATCCGCGCCACTGAGGCGCTGATGGACCGGATCCGCAAGCGCATCGACGGCATCGAGGACCAACTGGCCGATCCCAAGCTCTACGAGAAGGATCCGACCACCGCGACCCAGCTTGCCAAGGAGCGCTCGCAACTCGCCTCGCAGTTGGAGACCAACGAGGAAAAGTGGTTGACGATGTCAACGGAGTACGAGGAAGGGATCGCCGAGTAGGCACCCTCGCTTCTCGAAAACGGCGCCCGTGTCGATCTGTGCCGCCTCGGGCGCCGCTCCGCTCCCTCCGCCCTACCGCTCCTCCGGGTCGTCGAAGATGATCTGCTCCTTGATCTTGGCCGCGTTCTGCGTCGCCCTGGCGACCTCGTAGGCAGGATCGTTTCGGCGGATTCTCGATGCATCGAGAACCATTTCGCGGAACTGGTCCCAGGGGAAGTGCGAACCCGGGTCCTTTCGGCGCGTCGGGTCGAGCTTCGCGTGCGAGACGATGTATTTGAGGTTCGGGTACTTCTCCCAGCAGTAACGCACGATCTCGGCCGTCTGCTCGACCTGCCACTGCGAATAGGGATCGTTCGGCTCACAGGTGTTCACGATCTCGATCCCGAGCGAATAGTCGTTCACCCGGTTTTCGCCGTGATAGACATCGGGATGAGAGGCGGAATTGCGCACGTGCCACGCGCGTCGCGCCTCGTGGCATGTGGCCCAGGCGGCCACGCCATGCGCGGCCTCGTTTTCGTCCGGGACGAGCCAGTGGAAGCTCGCGGTTCCGGACTTGATCACCGAAACGGCACCGCTCGACGAACTTCCCGCGGTCGCATGGATGACGACCGCGCGAACCCCGAGGATGGGATCGACGCTCCGCATCGCCGACGCGGTGAGCGCGTAAGGGATGATGCCCGGATACCATTCCTCATGAAGTTGGACATTCTCGGGCGCCGAATCCGCGGGGAGATTGAACTGATAGGTAACTGGGTTGCCCATTGCCTTCTCCTTCATATTAGGAAAGGCAAATGTATCACTTTGGTACACCACCGAAATAACTGGAAGTGGTCATTGGATAGGCCGAATTATCTAGAGAGGCCGGCTTTCTTGCGCTCATGTTGCTGAGCTGAAAGGCAAATCTGCTGCCGATATGACGGGAGCCCGGCTGCTGCGGGGGCTTGCCAGAATTGGCCCTATTCGCAATGTGGCCAAGGAAGTCCGCGCCACAGCGCTCCCGGACTTCATGCCCATGGCTTTGTCGGATTGGCCCTACACGCCAATCCGACATCAGGGTAAAAGGGCGCCATGAACCAGCATTCCAAGATCAGGGTCGGCCATTCGGCCTGTCCGCACGACTGCCCGTCCACCTGCGCACTCGACGTCGAATTGCTCGACGACAAGCGCATCGGCCGCATCCACGGCTCGCGCGACAACAGCTTCACGGCCGGCGTGATCTGCGCCAAGGTCGCGCGCTATGCCGACCGCGTCCACCATCCCGATCGCTTGCTGAAGCCGCTGGTGCGAGCAGGCGCCAAGGGCGAGGGACAATGGAAGGAGGCAAGCTGGGAGGCCGCGCTCGACCTCGTGGCGGAGAAGTTCATCGCCGCCGAGGCGAAATACGGCTCCGAGACCGTCTGGCCCTATTTCTATGCCGGTACGATGGGGCTGGTGCAGCGCGACGGCATCGAGCGGCTGCGGCACGCCAAGAAATACTCGGGCTTCTTCGCCTCGATCTGCACCAACCTTGCCTGGACCGGCTACGTGATGGGCACGGGCGCCTTGCGCGGCTCGGACCCGCGCGAGATCGCCAAGTCCGATTGCGTCGTGATCTGGGGCACCAATGCGGTCGTCACCCAGATCAACGTCATGACCCACGCGGTGAAGGCCCGCAAGGAGCGCGGCGCCAAGATCGTCGTCGTCGACATCTACGAGAATGCGACGATGAAGCAGGCCGACATGGGCCTGGTGCTGAAGCCCGGCACGGATGGGGCGCTGGCCTGCGCGGTCATGCACGTGCTGTTCCGCGAGGGCCTCGCGGACCGCGCCTATCTCGAAAAATACACCGACGATCCGAAGGGGCTCGAAGCCCATCTCGAGACCCGCACGCCCGAATGGGCCTCCGCCATCACCGGCCTTTCGGTCGGGGAGATCGAGGCCTTTGCCCGTCTCGTCGGCACGACCAAGAAGACCTTCTTCCGTCTCGGCTACGGCTTCTCGCGCCAGCGCAACGGTTCGGTCAACATGCATGCCGCACTGTCGATCCCGGCGGTCACGGGTGCCTGGCAATATGAGGGCGGCGGCGCCTTCCATTCCAATTCGGGCATCTTCAAGCTCAACGGCGAGCTGTTGGAGGGCACGAAGTTCCGCGACCCCAAGATCCGCTACCTCGACCATTCGCGTATCGGGCCGGTGCTGACCAATGCAGAGGATGCGCTCTATGGCGGCCCGCCGGTCACGGCGCTGCTGATCCAGAACACCAATCCGGCGAATGTCGCGCCCGAGCAGCGGCTGGTGGTGCAGGGCTTCCTGCGCGACGATCTTTTTAGCTGTGTGCATGAGCAGTTCATGACCGACACGGCCAAGCTCGCCGACGTCGTGCTGCCGGCGACGATGTTCCTCGAGCACGACGACATCTATAAGGGCGGCGGCAACCAGCACATCACGCTGGGACCGAAGCTGATCGACCCGCCGGTAGGGCCGCGCACCAACCACTATGTCATCGAGGAACTGGCAAAGCGCCTCGGCGTGGCGCACATGCCGGGATTCGGCCTGACCGAGCGTCAGCACATCGACCACATTCTGGAAAAGCGCGGCCTCGGCAATTTCGACAGCCTCAAGGCCAGCCGCTGGGTCGACATGCAGCCCGAATTCGACAGCGCGCATTTCCTCAAGGGCTTCGGCCATCCCGACGGCAAGTTCCGCTTCAAGCCGCAATGGAACGGCGGCATCGCGCCCAACAAGCCGCCGCGCAGCATGGGCATCTTCGGCCCCTACCAGGACCTGCCGGTATTCCCCGACCACGTCGACCTGATCGAGGTGGCGGATGCCGAGCATCCGTTCCGGCTGGCGACTTCGCCGGCTCGCAACTTCCTCAACTCGACCTTCGCCGAGACGCCGGTGTCGCGGGAGAAGGAGGGGCGGCCGGAACTGCTTATCCATCCCGACGACGCCGCAGCCATGGGCGTCGCCACGGGTGATCGCGTCGAGATCGGCAACAAGCGCGGCGAGGTGGTGCTGCATGCCCGCCTGTTCGACAAGATCAAGCGTGGCGTGGTCATCGCCGAGGGCGTCTGGCCGAACTCGGACCACGAGCGCGGCGAAGGCATCAACGTGCTGACCGGCGCCGATGCACCCGCGCCCTATGGCGGCGCGGCCGTGCACGACAACAAGGTCTGGGTGCGCGCGGCGGCATAGGTTAGCAGGAAGTCGGCGATGGGCGGCGATCATCACCACGCAGACATGGAAAGCACGCCGGTGCCGCGGCTCTGGATGGCGCTGGGCCTGACCAGCGCCTTCATGCTTGCCGAGGTGGTGGGCGGCGTGCTGACCGGCAGCCTGGCGCTGATATCCGACGCCTCGCACATGCTGACCGACACGACGGCCTTGGCGATCGCGCTGCTGGCGATCAATGTCGGCCGCCGCCCGGCGGACATTCTGCGCACCTATGGCTACGCCCGCTTCGAGATCCTCGCCGCCGTATTCAACGCGTTGCTGTTGCTGGCGGTGGCCTTCTACATTCTCTACGAGGCCTACAAGCGCTTCTACGAGCCGCAGCAGGTCGCGTCGCTCGGCATGCTGGCCATCGCGATCGTTGGCCTTCTGGTCAATCTGGTCGCCATGCGCATCCTGTCGGGCCACAAGGACAGGAGCCTCAACGTCAAGGGCGCCTATCTCGAGGTCTGGGCCGACATGCTCGGCTCGGTCGGGGTTATCGCCGGTGCGGTGCTGATCTGGTTCACGGGCTGGCAATGGGTCGATTCCGCGCTCGCGGTCGGCATCGGCTTCATGGTGTTCCCGCGCACCTGGGTGCTGCTCAAGGAATGCCTGAACATCCTGCTCGAAGGCGTTCCTGCCGGCATGAACCTCGTCGAAGTCGAACGTGCGATCACGACCGTTCCCGGTGTTGCATCGGTGCACGACCTGCACCTTTGGGCGATCACCCAAAGCAAGATGTCGCTGAGCGCGCATGCGGTTCTGGACGAGGGCGCCGATGCCGAAGCGGTACGCCGGCTGGTCGAGGCAAAGCTGCAGCAGCAATTCGACCTGCATCACACCACGCTGCAGATGGAGCGCGAAAACTGCGCGCCGAGGGAGCGCATTCACTGACGGGTTGCCTGCGTCATCCTGTCAGCAATGTGTCCCATTATCTCTAACAGCAGGAATGCCTATTTCTTGCCAGGCCGATGTGTCTTCGGCGCGGAACGGTAGCGGAGAGCGTCGATGGGCGGGCATGAGTTCAGGAACAAACACAGCGGCAAGGGCCGCGACATGAGCCGGGATGGCCTGCTCGGCGCCGTTCTTGGCGAAGTAGGCAAGAGGTTTGGCGAAAAGGCCTCAGGCGGCCAACGCGGCGACCCCGGGAGATGGGATTCCGGCGGGCACGGGTCGGCAGGCAACGCATTCGGGCGTGGCGGGCGCGAGAACTCCGCGAAAGTCGAAAGCAGCTCGCGGAGGCCAAGGTTCGGCACGGCGGCGACGGTCGTCGTTCTGGTCGTGTGGACGCTGTTTGCCTGGGGCGGATACAGTCTCGTCGACACCGTTCTTGCCTGGACCTCGGCCAATGCCGGGGCACTCGTGCAGACCGGCAAGGACGCCGCCGCGGCGACCGGCATCGGCACCGAGGTCGTCGGCGTCGTCGACACCGCGCGGACCAGCGGCATCCTTGGCGGATTGGTCGGCCTCGTTGGCGCCGTGCTCAAGCCGCTGATCGTGGTCGTGTGGCTGGGCGGCGCCGTGATCATCATGGCTGCCCCTTGGCTGGTGTCGCTGGTGCGCCGGAAGTTCCGATAGGCAGCTTCCGCTCCGGCGCACCCTGCGATCAGGCATGATGATAGCGGAACTCCTGGGTCTTGCCGCCATACCCATAGGAGGCTGCGCGCACGTCGTGGACGTGGATGTAGCTCTCCTCGTGGATATCGCCGAGGATCCTGGCAAAGCCGTCGAAGACGGCCTCGATGTAGCGCTTCTTCTCGTCCTTGGTGTTGGTCTCGTCGGTGACCTTGATCTCCAGCGCAAAGCTCGACTTGCCGTGGCTCTGCAGCGACCGGCCGGCGATGATCCAGTCGCGCGGGTCGACATAGGTGATGGCGATGGCTGTCACCTCGGGTTTCTTGCCGAGAATGGTGCTGGTGTGTTCGGCCAGCATCGCCGCCACCTGTCCGGTCAGTGTGTCGCTGCGCTGGGCGGCAATCTTGACGGTAAGAATAGGCATAATTCTTCTCCGATGGTTAGATATGCAACTATCTGGGCGGTTTCATTCGAGCTTTGACGCGATTGCCTTGGCCTGCTCGACGAAACCGGCAACGACTGTTTCGCCGAAGAGTTCGGTAAGGCGTGCCGTGGTCGCCCTGCTCGCGGCGTTCAGCGCAACCTCGATGGCCAGGGCCTCGACGGTCGGGGTGATCGTGGATTCGCGCTTGTCGCGCGTGGTCTTGTTGCGGGCGATCAGCCCCTTGGCTTCCAACCCGTCGAGCCCGCGCGTTGCGGTCGCCCGGGCGATCTTGAGTTTGTCGGCAAGTTCGCTTTGCAGCAGTCCGGGCTTCGCCAGAACGGCCCGCAGCATGAAGCCCTGCGGCGGGGTCAGGTCGAATGGCGCAAAGGCCGTTGTCCAGGTGCGGTCAAGCTGCCGTGCAAGAGCCGTCGTGTTGAAATAGATGCAGTGGTCGAACATGTCGCCAGGCTAAGGGATGATGATTGCATATGCAATTAATTTCTGCCGCATTTTTGGTGACCCGTTGCCGGCATGGCCGGGAAAAGACGAAGGGCTTGTCGCGTCAGCCCAGGTCCCGCGGCCTGAGGCAGTGCGTCAGGCGCGCGGCGCCGAAATCGAGTCCGTCCCAATCGCCCTCGATTTCCAGGCGTGCGAGTGCGGCGGTCGGGAATTTTTCCGTGAGTTGCCGCAGCGCCCTCGCGTCGGAGGACGGACCAGCCAGCTTGCGGGCAAACTCTTCCAGTCCGGGATTGTGCCCCAGCATCAAAAGCGTGCCGACCGTTTTCGGCGTCCCCTGAGCTGCACCCAGAAGGTCTTGCGGGGTAGCGCCATACAGTTCCTCAGCGGCGGCTACCTGTGGCAGCGGTCTCGGCCAGCGGGCGCAGACAAGATTCCAGGTCTGGCGGGTCCGCACGGCGGGCGACACCAGTGCAAGGTCGGGCAACCAGCCGCGCCTCTCGATCTCGGCACCTACGCGAGGGGCCGTCTTTTGCCCGCGCGGCGAAAGCGGTCGGTCGAAATCGGCTGCCGACGGATCATCCCAGCTCGATTTGGCGTGGCGCAACAAGAGCAATTGCCTGGTCTTCGCCATGACCGCCTCCGGATCAGGGTGTGATGCGCGCCAGTTGTTCGAGGTCGATCTCTTCCCGCGCGGGCGTGGGAGCGGAGATCGTTTCGCTGCGGGTGGCGTCGTCGAAGCCCGAATAGGCCACGCGGCGGCCATCCATGCGCACCTTGCCCTCGGCGAACAGCTTGAGTGCCAGCGGATAGAGCCGGTGCTCGGCCTTGAGCACACGCGCGGACAGCGTTGCCTCGTTGTCGTCCACCAGGACGGGGACCGCGGCCTGGGCGATGATCGGCCCGTCGTCCATCTCGGGCGTGACGAAATGCACCGTGCAGCCATGGACGCGGATGCCGGCGTCCAGGGCGCGCTGGTGAGTGTCCAGCCCCTTGAACGAGGGCAGGAGGGCAGGGTGGATGTTGATCATCCGGCCTTGCCACTTTTCGACGAAACCGGTGGTGAGCAGCCGCATGTAGCCGGCGAGCGCGACGATCTCGGCGCCGAACGTGGCCAGGGCCGCGTCGATCGCGGCGTCGTGCGCCTGCTTGCTGTCGTGGTCGGCGCGGGCGACGATCCTGGTGGCGATGCCGCGGCTCACCGCAATGCCGAGACCGGGCGCGTCCGCCTTGTCCGAGATGACGCCGACGATCTCGGCGGGGAAGTCCGGATCGGCTGCGGCGTCGATGAGCGCGGCCATGTTAGAGCCGCGGCCGGAGATGAGGATGACGGTGCGTTTGCGTTGCGTGCTCATATGGCCAGCGATCCGCGATAGATGACGCCGGCGTCGCGACGCGGCACGATGCGGCCGATCGGCGTCACCGTCTCACCTGCCTCTTGCAGCACCGCTGCGACCTGCGCCGCCTGGCCTGCTGCCACGACAGTGATCATGCCGATGCCGCAGTTGAAGGTGCGCATCATCTCCTCGGGCGACACGCCGCCGGTCTTGGCGAGCCACGAGAACACGGGTGGTACCTCGATGGCCGACAGGTCGAGCTCGGCCGAGAAGTCCTTGGGCAGGACCCTGGGGATGTTTTCGGGGAAGCCGCCGCCGGTGATATGGGCCAGCGCCTTGATGCCGTGGGTCTCGCGGATGGCCCTGAGCACCGGCTTGACGTAGATACGGGTCGGCTCGAGCAGCGCCTCGGCAAGCGTCGGCCCGTCGGCGAAGGGCGCGCGGTCGCTCCACTTCAGGCCCGACTTCTCGACGATGCGGCGGACCAGCGAATAGCCGTTGGAATGCACGCCCGAGGAGGCGAGGCCGAGCAGGACGTCACCTTCGACCACGTCGTCGGTAGGCAACAGCTGACCACGTTCGGCAGCACCGACGGCAAAGCCGGCGAGGTCATAGTCGTTGCCGTGATACATGCCGGGCATCTCGGCGGTTTCGCCGCCGATCAGCGCGCAGCCCGCCTGGCGGCAGCCTTCGGCGATGCCCGAGACGATGTCGGCGCCCTGATTGGGGTCGAGATTGCCCGTGGCGAAATAGTCGAGGAACAGCAGCGGTTCGGCGCCCTGGACGACGATGTCGTTGACGCACATGGCGACGAGATCGATGCCGATCGTGTCATGCTTGCCGGCGTCGATCGCAATCTTCAGCTTGGTGCCGACGCCGTCATTGGCGGCAACGAGGATCGGATCGGAGAACCCGGCCGCCTTGAGGTCGAACAGCCCGCCGAAGCCGCCGATCTCGCCGTCGGCGCCGGGACGCCGCGTCGACCGCACCAGTGGCTTGATCTTCTCGACCATCAGGTTGCCCGCGTCGATGTCGACGCCCGCCTGCGCGTAGGTGAGACCCTTGCTGCCTTCGCTCATCGTCAAATCCTGATGCCTTTGCGCTTTTGGGGGGCTATTCGCATGAACCGACCCTTCCCGCAAGCGACAGCGGCCCCGTGCGATCTCCTGCTGCGTCCAAAGTCGTGGACAGGCGCACTGGCCTCGTTGTCCCTTGCGGCGGCAGACAGTCTCGCCCATGTATCGTGAAAAGACAAAGACGGGATGAGGTTGTGACTATTCCGAACATGATCACGATCATGAGGCTCGTCCTCGTGCCGTGCGTGATCTACGCCATGCTTTCGGGAAGCTGGGACTGGGCCTTCGCCGGCTTCGTCCTGGCAGGCGTGTCGGATGGCGTCGACGGCTTCATCGCCAGGCACTTCAACCAGCGTTCCAAGCTCGGCGCCTATCTCGATCCGATGGCCGACAAGCTGCTCCTGGTCAGCGTGTTCGTCGTGCTTGGCATCATGGGTCACCTGCCTCTGTGGCTCGTCATCCTTGCCGTCTCGCGCGACGCCCTCATTGTCTGCGCAGTGCTGCTCTCCACCGTCATGGGCAATCCGGTGACCGTCCGGCCGCTGATGGTGTCGAAGGTCAACACCGCCGTGCAGATCGTGTTGGCGGCAATTGTGCTTGCCGAACTTGCCTTTACGTTCGTTCTCGGGCCTGTTCGTCCGGCGTTGATAACGCTCTCCGGCCTCTTGACCGTCGCTTCGGCTGCGGCCTATCTCGTGGCTTGGCTGAGGCATATGAGCGGCTATGGCGAAGGCGAAACTCCCGACTGATAACGAGGCGGCCGAGGAGGCCGCCGCGGCTGCGTTCCGCAAGCAGATACGTTTCTGGCTGATCTTTGCCGTCCTCTTCGCCGGCTTCCTCTATCTGTTCAGCGACATCCTGCTGCCCTTCGTTGCCGGCATGGCGCTCGCCTACTTCCTCGATCCCGTGGCCGACAGGCTGCAGCGGCTCGGCCTGTCACGGGTGATGGCGACGATTGTCATCCTCATCTGTTTCATCGTGCTGCTGACGTTGGCGCTGGTGGTGCTGATCCCCGTGCTCGCATCCCAGATGGCCGACTTTGCAGCCAAGGTGCCCGGCTATGTCGAAAAGCTGCAGCAACTCGTCACCAACTACAATCCGCAGTGGCTCGAGCAGCGTTTCGGCGTCGATGCGGCGGGCCTGCGTGAAGGGCTCAACTCGCTGCTCAGCGCCGGCTTCGGCTTCCTGACGACGGTCTTCCAGTCGATCTGGAGCTCGGGCGTCGCTCTGTTCTCCATCGCCAGCCTCTTCGTCATCACGCCCGTGGTCGCCTTCTACATGCTGCTCGACTGGGACCGCATGGTCTCGGTCGTCGACAGCTGGGTGCCGCGCGACCACGTCGAGACCGTGCGCCAGCTCGCAACCGACATCAACGCAGCCACGGCCGGATTCGTGCGCGGTCAGGGAACCCTCTGTCTGGTGCTGGGCGTGATGTACGCCTTCGGCCTGACGCTGACGGGCCTGAATTTCGGCGTGCTGATCGGGCTGTTCGCCGGCCTGATCAGCTTCATCCCCTATGTCGGGTCGCTCACCGGGCTGGTGCTCTCGGTCGGCGTCGCCTTCGTGCAGTTCTGGCCCGACTGGACGATGGTCGTGGCGGTGGCCGCCGTCTTCTTCGTCGGCCAGTTCATCGAAGGCAACATCCTGCAGCCCCGGCTCGTCGGCAAGAGCGTCGGTCTCCATCCGGTCTGGCTGATGTTCGCGCTGTTCGCGTTCGGCGCGCTGTTCGGCTTCGTCGGGCTGCTGGTCGCGGTTCCCGCCGCGGCGGCAATCGCAGTGCTCGTCCGCTTCGCGATCTCGCGCTATCTCGACTCGCCGCTCTACCACGGCCATTCTGATCACGATCGGCGCAAGGCGGCCAAGTCCGATCCGGAACAATGAACGTGACGCAAGAGCCTCAGAAACCGCGCCAATTGCCGCTCGACCTCGGCCACTCGCCGGGCCTGTCGCGCGACGATCTCGTCGTCTCGCAGGCCAACGCCCAGGCAGCGGCCCTGATTGACCGCTGGCCCGAATGGCCGGCGCCCGTGGTCCTGCTTGCGGGGCCGGCAGGCTCGGGCAAGTCGCATCTGGCGGCCATTTGGCGCGAGGAGACCGGCGCGGTGGAACTCTCGGCGTCGGACATTTCCGCCCATGTCGGAGAGATCGGAGCCCAGGCGGTGCTGATCGACGATGCCGACCAGGGCAAGCTCGACCAGGAGGGCCTGTTCCACCTGATCAACACGGTCCGGGGCGCGGGCTCGCATCTCCTGCTCACAGCGCGCAGCTTCCCCGCGTCCTGGGGCGTCACCCTGCCGGATCTCGCCTCGCGCCTGAAAGCAGCGGCAACCGTCGAGATCGAGGAGCCCGACGACCTTCTGCTGGCCGGGGTTATCACCAAGCTCTTCGCCGACCGTCAGGTAGAGGTCGAGCCGCATGTCGTGCAGTTCCTTGTCCGCCGCATCGAGCGGTCGCTCTCGACCGCCATCCGCGTCGTGGAGAAACTCGATCGCGCCGCGCTGGAGCAAAAATCCCGGATCAGCCGGGCACTGGCTGCGGAGACCGTCGATTCGCTGGACGCGGGGCAGGGCGAACTGGAGCTCTGATCGCTAGGCGATGCGCCGATAGAGCGCCTTGGCCGCCAGCAACACGGCAAGCACCGTGACGTTGGAAACCAGCCCGACCCCGACCGCAAGCGCCTTGGTCGTCTCATCCGCCGAGCCGAAGCTGAACGGGATCAGCACCGCGATGAAGACGACGCCGAGCGCGATCGGAATCCATCGATTGAGGGTCGGCGCGGTATTGGCGGATGTCAGCAGCATCGCGACCAGCAAGCCGATGCGAAACGGATCGACGAGCTGTGCGAAATATATGTCGAGAAACGGCAATCGATGGTCCTCCCGCGTCTAGTTGCGCAGGTCGACCTACGTCTGTCGAGTAGGCACTTGGTCTAGCAACGCTCAGGACGAGGCGCCGGGCAGTGTTATGCTGAGCAGCAGCCGAACAAGGGCCGATTGCTTCGACACCCCCGACTTGGCGAAGATGGAGCGCAGATGCGAGCGCACCGTTTCGCGGGCGATTCTGAAATCCTCTCCGATCGCGTCGATGGAGCGGCCCTCCGCCAGGGCCGCTGCTATCCTTGCCTCGCTCGGCGTGAAGTCGAACATGACTTGGAGCATCTTGGCTTGCGGGGCATTCGGGACCGACAGCGGCATCACGACGAGGACGCTGTGGATCCGGCTGAACAGATCCAGCGCCGCACCCCTGGCGGGCAGCAGGTGGACCACTCCCGACGTTCGGCGCTCCTTGTCGGTGATGGGGAAGGATTGCGCAATGGTGCGGCCATTGCTGCGCGACGAGGCCGCCAGGGCTGCCTCCAGCAGGGCGTCCGTCTTCTTGTCGGCGATCTGCAGGCGCGTGGAGCCGTCGCGTATCACTTCGGGAATCAACCCCTCCATCGGGCGATTGCACGCAAGTAGCTGGCCTTGCGCACCGAGGACCGGAGCCGGCAATCCCAGCGTTTCGAGCATATCGGCGCCGGCGCGGGCCTTGTCCAGGCCGATCCGGGCGCTGATGGCCGCCGCCCGCACGATATGCGGCCTCAGCCTGTCGAGTGCCTCGACGTAGCGGGATTCCAGCGGTCCCTTGTCGCTCGACCGCTCGAGGCCGAAGGCGAGCATGTCACCCGTGGGCAACGGGATGTAGAGCCCTGCGCCCCAGCCCATACCCCGCGGGCGAAGGAAGTCGCGATAGATCGGTTCGGTCTCCAGTTCGGCGGCGCTGTAGATGTCTGGATCGGTCACGAAACCGGGGCGGTCGAGCGCGATCGCGCGCGCCGAGCGTGTGTTCAGTTCCGTCCAGCCGTCGCGCATGAATGCGTCGAGATGAGGGGCCATCGACTGGGAGGCGACATAGGCGGAGGCGCCGCGGACGACAGTGAAGAGGCAGCCGCCCATGCCGTCTATGGCCTTGGCAAGGTCTTCCAGTAACAGCGACCACTTCTCGGGCGCGAAGGACGCCTCGTAGATCCGGTCGATGAACTGTTCGGATAGTTCCGCCATGCTACGCAGCCCCCAGCCAGCAGGTGAGCCCAACAGCGCAATGCCCCTCGATGCAACGCCTTTGAGCTGTTTGCCCGTCAGGCCGAAGCAACCCGCACGCCGGACTCCCGCCACCCTTCAATAGCGGGATAATACTGCCCATTCTTTGATCAAGATTAGATTCCGTGCGCAAATGGTCGCGGGCGCACAGGATTTTCGGCTGGGAAAGGGGATGGCAGGAAGAGCGAGTGGTCGGAGTGGCAGGATTCGAACCTTCCACCTCCTGCTCCAAGGCACAGAAAAAGGTTAACTTTCAGTGACCTTTCATGCAGAGATTGTAGCAGTGGCTTAGTACTTGTCAAGCGGTGAGAATGTCAGGGCCGTTGTATTTTGGAGGGCTTTCCAATTCGCAAAGCAGTGTCGAATTTATGGCGAATATTAATGTCAATTACCTTCGGCTGGGACTGCAAATCCAATCCCATGCCCTGCTGGGTAAGGTCAAGAGTCTCCGCATCTTCCAATGCCGTCCATTTAAGCGGGTTCCCAGGCTCTGCTCGCTAAGTTCAATTTCGTGAGGGCCGGCCGGGTTGCACGTGAGCGCGAGGCTAGTTGCTCGTCTTCACGCGGCAAATTCCCTCGTGCAGATGGCTGGAATTTTTCAACAAGCCTGGTATGGTCGGATAGCCAGAACCCTGTGAGTAAGACGGGGCGGTGACAAAATGCGACAGTGCTAACTATTGCTAGATTGACGGTCCCAGAAAAATGAAATGTGCGAA
>MEEF01000039.1 GCA_001724355.1 Mesorhizobium sp. SCN 65-20
GATCGCCTGGTCCAGCGTGTGGCCAAGGCGCATGGCGAGCACGATGGTACGCGCGGTGCCGCAGCGCATGGTCATCTCGCCGGTGTGGGTGCAGGCGGCCGCGCCGAAGCGGCTGTCGGCATAGAAGCCGGCGCCGGGAATGGGCGAGTCGCCGAGGCGGCCGGGGTATTTCCACGCCCAGCCCGAGGTCGAGGTGACGACGTTGAGACCCGCGGCACTGTCCTTCGACAGGAAAACGGTCGTATCGCGCACGCGCTCGGGGTCGGTGATGGTGCGGCTCAGCGGCGCCAGCGGAATGTCGGGAAACTTCGCCAGTTCTTCCGGCGAAAGCTCCTTCTGCAATCGCTCCCACCAGACGCGCTTGCTGTCCTCATAGAGCGTTTCATCGACGGCGAAGCCGATTTCGGTGGCGAAGCGGCGGGCGCCCTCGCCCGTGAGCATGACATGCGGCAGGCGCTTCATCACCTCATGGGCAAGTGCGGAGACCGGCAGCGTGTCGGGCACGGCGCCGACGGAGCCGACCTCGCGGGTGGTGCCGTCCATGACGCCGGCGTCGAACTCCATGCGGCCGAGCATGTTCGGCCAGCCGCCGAAGCCGACCGAGCGGACCTTCACTTCACGCTCGACCTCGCCAATGCCGGCGACCATGGCGTCGATGCCATGGCTGCCGGATTTCAGCAGCTCGATGCTCTTGGAGAAGCCGGGCCAGGCCTCGGAATTGGCAAGCAGGATCATATTCAGTCTTTACGCATCTTGGAGAGGAACTGGGCCACGCGCGGCAGCGCCATGCCCTTGTCGGAGAAGAACTCTTTGGTCGGCAGGTCGGCGATCATCTGCCCCTTGTCGAGGAAGGCGATGCGCGTCGAGATGGAGCGGGCGAACTCGATCTCGTGGGTGACGAACACCATGGTCGTGCCGCCCTTGGCGAGGTTGGCGAGGATCGACAACACCTCCGCTGTCATCTCAGGATCGAGCGCGCTGGTGACCTCGTCGAGCAACAGGTAGCTAGGCTTCATGGCCAGCGCCCGGCAGATGCCGACCCGCTGGCGCTGGCCGCCCGAGAGCTGCGCCGGATAGGCGTCGGCACGCTCGGAAAGGCCTACCGAGCGAAGCAGTTCGCGCGCCTCGGCCTCGGCCTGCTTGCGCGGCACCTTGAGCACCTCGACGGGGGCAAGTGCCACGTTCTGCACGGCGGTCATGTGCGGGTAGAGATTGAACAGCTGGAAGACGGTGCCGGAGCGCTTGCGCGCTTCGGATAGCTCGCGCGGCTTCGAGACGTCGAAATTGTCGACGGTGATCTTGCCGGCGTCGATCTTCTCGAGACCGTTGATGCAGCGGATGAGCGTCGACTTGCCCGACCCGGACGAGCCGAGCACCGAGACGACCTCGCCCTGGCGTATCTCGAGGTCGATGCCGTTGAGGACGATGGCGGCGCCGAAGGATTTGCGCAGGCCGGCGATGCTGATCATTTACAGACCCTTCCAGGCGGTATGGGCGCGAAGCCGCTTCTCGAAACGGGCACCCGCATGGGCCACCAGCTTGGCGGCGAGGTAGTAGAGCGCGCCGACGACGGTCCAGACGACGAAGGGTTTCAGCGTGCGCAGGTTGAGGATGTTGCCGACCTTGGTGAGGTCCATGACGCCGATGACCGAGATCAGCGAGGTGACCTGCAGCTGGTTGACCAGCAGACCGGTCAGCGGGCCAATGGCAAAGGCGGCGGCCTGCGGCGCGATGACCCGGCGCAGGATCTGCCAGCGCGTCAGCCCGAACACGCGCGCGGCCTCGATCTGGTCGCGACCGACGGATTCGATGGCCGAAACCGCAATCACATAGATGAAGGCCGCACTGTTGCCCGAGAGCGTGATGACGGCCGCTTCCGTCGGCGTGACGTTGATCTTGAGGAACGCCGGCAGGCCGAAGAAGACCAGGAACAGCTGCACCAGGACAGGCGAGTTCTTGAGCAGCTCGGCAAGGAACGCGACCATCTGTGCCAGCACGGGCACGCGGTAGAAGCGGATCACCGCCCAGAGCGTGCCGATCACCAGGCCGATCAGCGTCGTCGACACGAACAGCGCCAGCGAAACGCCGAGCCCCTGCAGCAGGAGCACGAGATCGTAGGGCGTGAACTGATCGTAGCGCATCAGACCGCCCCCTCCGCCTGGTTGCGATTGAGGTAGCGGTGCAGCATGCCGATCAGGATCGAGACGAACCAGGTCAGCGCCGCATAGGCGACGAGCAGGACGAAATAGACCTCGAAGGGCCTAAAGGTCTGCGAAGCCACGATCTTGGCCGAGCCGGTCAGCTCGTTGAGCGTAATGGTCGACAGGATCGACGAGGTCAGGATCAGGTTGATGAACACCGAACCGAGCGGCCGGACCGAGGCGCGGAGCGCAATGGGCATGACGATCTTGCGGAAAATCGTGCTCTTCTTCAGCCCGCTGACCTGCGCGGCCTCGATGATGCCGGGGTCGATCGCCAGGATGCCCGAGCGGATGACATCGGAAGTGAAGGCGCCACCGGCTATCGACATGGCGATGACGCCGGTCGTGAAGGCATCGATGTAGATGCCGATCTCGGGCAGCCCGAAATAGAAGAAGAACAGCTGCACGATGAAGGGGATGTTGCGGAAGATGTCGACATAGACGGCCGACAGCCGGTTGAGCTGCGGCGAAGCCGACGTCCGCGCCGCCGCCACCAGGGTCCCGAGGATCAGGCTGCCGAGAACGGCCAGCAGGCACGTCTGGAATGTCAGCCACGCCCCTTCCAGCAGGAAGGGGACATGCTTGGCGAGGATCGAAAGATCGAACTTCACGCGGCTGCATTCCCAAAAAGTGAAACCGGTTTCACTCTGCAGAGCCGCCTATGCGATGTCAACGCCGCAGCCGAATTTTTCACGCCTGAATTGGCGCGACCAGTCCACTTTGGAGCGTGGGGCATCGCGAAACGAAAACGCCGCCGGTGTTGGCCGGCGGCGATTGTAACCATGACCCCGGATCTTCGGGCCGCAGCGTCAGTTGGCAGGTGCCAGCACCAGCGTCGGGGGCGTTTCGGACTCCGGTTCAAAGACGGGCGCCGGCTCGACCACTGGAGCTTCAGCGGCCGACTGCGTCGCGAGAACCTCCTTGACCTGGTCGATCTTGCCGAAGGCGTCGCCGACGCCGAGGACGCCCTTGGCCCAGTCCATCACCTCGTCATTGATGTAGGCGTCGCCATACTCGGCAACGCGGTTCTTGTTGGCCGCGGCCATCAAGGCTTCCCTGAGATCCTCGTCGGTCGTGCCCTCGCCGGCCGCCGCTGCCGCAGCCTGGGCGTCGATGAGATCCTGCTCCGCTTCCGCAAGGTCGTCGGATGCTGAGATCGCATCGGAAAGCGCCGCCTTTTCAGCTTCGAACGCTGCAAAGTCGGTCGGGTCGGCCGGAGGCTGTTGCGCGTTCAGCTCGTCCAGACGGGCCTGCAGGTCGTCCACGGTTGGATCGACCATCGGTGGGCTGCCGTCGAAGGGCTCGATGGCAGCGACAGCATCTTCGAACGCCGCCTGCTGCTGGGCGACCCTACCGGACGCCAGTTCAACCTCCTCGACGGCGAGGTCGAATTTCGCCGAATTCAGCACATACTCCCGGACGAGCGCCATGCGGGGCGACTGGGAGTTGAGGTAGGCGTGGTAGTTGCGCTTGAGCGAGTTGAGCCCGGCAAGGCGCGCGTTCAGGTTCTTTTCCTTGACCGGCTTGGCCGCGACCGCCGACGCCTTCAGGACCTCAGGCCCCTTCGACTTGTGCGTGGCCTTTGCGCTCTTGGGCGCAGCGCGCTTGGTGTCGTGGGCGACGGTCTTCTTTGTCTTGCCGCCGCCGAACAGTGATTCCAGCAGACCACCCGCCGACGCTGTCTGGGTCCCGTTGCCCGGCTTGGCCTTGCTTGCCGAGGCCGACTTGCCATTCGACGCGCCACCGCTTTTCCCGCCGCCCTTGCTGCGGTCATTGCTGCGATCGTTGCCGCCACCGCGATCATTGCCGCCGCCGCGGTCACTACCGCCACCACCGCCCTTGTCGCTCTTGGCGTAAGCATCCATCTTCGCGATGCCGAAGGAGGCAATATCCAGCTTCAGGGGCAGTGCGCTGATCGCAAGCGCAGATGCTGCAGCGACGACAAACTTCACTTTGTGGCTCACCGGTTCACTCCCCTATAGCGGCGAGAAAGTCGAATCGACGTCACATTAGAAGCAGGCGATGCATTGGCCAGCCAACAAGTGTTGCAGGCTGAAATGACCGGCGAGACGGCCGCATGGAGCGTGCCGCTCGCGGAAATTTCGGGCCATCTCAGGCGTGGAGGCTGGCCCTCTCGCGGTTGTCGGCCGGCAGTTCGGCGAACTCGATGCGATTGCGGCCGCGCGCCTTGGCCTCTGCGAGGCGGTCGTCGGCTTCGCGGAAGAGGTCGTCGAACTCGAGCTGATCCTCGAACAGCACCGCACCCACGCTGACCGAAAGCGGCAGCTTGCGGCCGCCCGGCTCGAGCACGGTGTCGGAAACCGAGCCGCGAATGCGTTCGGCGACCCGCTCGGCGTTCTCACGGCTGGTGCCGGGCAGGAAGATGCCGAACTCTTCGCCGCCGATGCGGCCGACGAGATCGCCCGAGCGCACCGAGGCCTTGATGGTTCCGGCGACGCTCTTCAGAACTTCGTCGCCCCAGGCATGGCCGAACTTGGAGTTGATCGCCCGGAAGTCGTCGATCTCGACCACCAGGAGAGCGCCCTGGCGCCGGCCGCCCGCGCCGGAGTTGCTGCGGAAGGCGTCGATCAGGTTGGCGAAGACGCCGCTATGCAGGCACGACGTCAGCGAGTCGACCGACGACAGACGGCTGACCTCGGACTTCAGCGCCGCAAGCTTGCGCCGCTCGCTGGCGACCATCGCAAACAGCGGCGCCGCAACCAGCGAGGCCACGACGCCCGCGCCGACGATACCGCGCCAGAATATTTCGCCCTGACCCTGGAACAGGATTGCCGCGGCAGCCACGGCCACAGCCGCGCAGGCGGTCGTGCCGAGAAGCGAATACCGCACGATCGGCGCCCAGTTGCCGCCAGAATGCCCTGCACCAGTGTTGTCCACGTCAGATCCCTCCGTACTCGTCGAGGAAACGATCTATCGGGCGAGAATGAAACATTCCTTTTGCCAATCCGAACAGTTTAACGGAATTGTCGAAAAGTTGCGCGCTCTCGCCGCTTCTACGTGCATAAAAGGCAGGTGCCAAGGGCTTCCTCGCCGTTAATCGGGCGCTCCAAAGATGCCCATGCCCGCGCGACGCGCCACCTGTTCGGCCTCCTCATATCCGCCGCCGGGCCGCGCCAGCGCCCAGCCGTTGGAAACCAGCCAGGCCCCGACATCCTGCTTGCCAAGCCGGCAAGGCGCCACCAGCGGCTGGCGCTCTCCTGTCGGAAGGACCTGGCACAGGGGCGCCCGCCCGCGCAGCCAATAGCGGAAAGCAAGCAGGGCACGCTCGCCGCATTGCCAAGGCACCCCGTCGAACTTGCAGGTCGCATCAGCGGCAACTGGCTCGGTCCCGGCAATGAAGATCGTGTAGCCCATGGCCTCGAACGAGGCCGACGACGTGACCATCGGCCGGTAGAGCAAGGTGCCGTCCCAGTCGTCGGGCTTGCCGAACTTCGGCGGCGCGGCCAACCCGAGACCGCCAAGCGGCGGCCGGGCGTCGACGCGCTCGACGTCCTGCACGCCGATTTCGGGGGGAGCCACCACCTCGGGTGCTATCATGCGCGCCGACGCGGACGACAAGGTAAGGGGCGCGTCCGATCGGCCTTTGTCGGAAGAGGGCACCCGTTCGGATGCCGACATTGCAGGTTGGGCCGGCTCGAACAACGGACGCGGGGGCACACGCATCGCCTGCGTCGCCATGAGGGTCAAGGCAATGCCCGCCACGACCGCCACCGTCGGGATCAAGATGCCAGGCATTCGCATCATCTGACCAGCCCCAGGGCACGCCGGACCGCCGCTCGATCGCCGGAACAAGAGGGCACGAAAAGCGACGATCGCCTAGCCCCTGCATCGGCATGCTGGTAATATGTATCAGACACTCGGTAGCGGCATCCCGAACAAGTCGAAAAATTACATAAAATTCGATGCAAAATATAGTTCCGCGATTACATCGCTATTATCCGCGTTCCTTTGCGATAATTTGAGATGCTGTTGCTAGCGTTCACCAAAATCGGTGGGCGTCATGAGAACAGATACGCGCAAGTACTTCAAAATTGGACTACGATCCGCTGCAGTTGCGGCGCTTTATGCTGCGACTATTCATTTTTCCTACGCTGCAGAAGACCAAGTTGCTCGGCCGGACCCTTCTTTTACCGCCGTGAGCAAGCCTGAACTGCCCGGGAGTGTCGCGTTTCCTCCCTTGACGCCCGCGCCGGCCGAGAAAGCCAGCTCCGTTTCCCGTCCCGACACCGCCAAACCGGTGGAACGGACCGCATCCCGTCCCACAGACAGGACCGAGACTACCCCCGGCGTGGACCCGATAAAGACCGCGGGCATCGTTCCCGGCGTATTCGGCTCCGCAGCGATACCGATGCGGAACTTTCCCGTCGCCGGCCGCTGGCGCAAGGTCTTCACCGAGATCGGCAACTGCGACCGGGGGATCGACTGCGGCAGGCGGGGAGCATCATTCGCGATGTTGAGCCTGGGCATCCGCGACAAGAAGTTCCTCGACAAGCTCGAGACGGTCAATCGCGTCGTCAACACGATGATCGGCTACCGCAAGGACAAGGAAATCTACGGCGGCCTCGACTATTGGGCCACGCCGGCCGAAACCTTGGCCCGCGGCATCGGCGACTGCGAAGACTTCGCCATACTTAAGATGGCCGCCCTGATCAAAGCGGGCGTGCCGGCACAGAGCATGTCACTGGTTGTACTGCAGGACCGCGAACTCAAGGTCTTTCACGCCGTGCTGTCGGTTGCCACCCAGAGTGGCAACTTCATTCTCGACAATCTCTATAACGACGTCCGCCGCGACGACACGCTGAAGAGCTACGTGCCGCTCTATTCCTTCAGCACCGACCGCGCCTGGATCCATGGCGGGCGCCCCGGATCGGAGCAGGTGGCCGCGCTTTCGGGCGACTTCACGACGATCGCGCCGGGCGAAGGACTGCAATAGGCGAAATGCCGAAATCGCGTTCGAGTTTCCGCGAATCGCATCACGGCGGCAGCCCGTGGACAATCTATGGTTTCAAGTCGAAGGCCCCGGCCGCAACCGCTCTAGACTTGGACCATCCTGTTGATGGAAGTAGTTTAGGGCGTAGAAATGTAGCATTTTTGCTACAGGCTTTGAATCAAATGGCGCGAATCGCGTCTATCCGGTACAACCGCAATCAATTTGCTGTCGATTTTCCGCAACTGCTGGATAATTGCTGCTGGTGGGTACGCATGGGGGCCTGCGCGTTGGGGCGCGGGCTGCAGCGGGGAGTTTATGGAATGCGTTTTGAGAATTTGACGAAGCGGCTGGGTATCCTGCTGGCCGCAACAATGCTGTCGAGCACAAACGCCGGCGCACTGACGCTCAAGGAAGCGATGGCGGTGGCCGTCGAGTCTAACCCTGAGGTTGGTCAGGCGATCGAGAACCGCGAGGCGATCGAGTTCGAGCTGCGCCAGGCCAAGGGCCTCTATTTGCCCAGCATCGACCTCGAAGGCTCGACCGGCGTGCGCCGGCTCGACAACTCGTCGAGGCGCGCGCTCGACGACGAAGACCAGGCCCTCTACCCGTCGGAAGCCGGCCTCGTCATCACCCAGAAGCTGTTCGACAACGGCGCCCGCCGGGCCGAGGTCAACCGGCAGGCCTCGCGCGTCGACGGCGCGTTCTCGAACGCTCGGAGTTCATCGGCCTCTCGGTCGTGCAGGACTATCTCGAATACGTGCTGCAGGTTCAGATCGTCGCCGACGCCAAGCAGAACCTCGGCTTCCACCAGTCGATCCTCGGCGATATCCGCGAGGGCGTGCAGGGCGGCGCGCTGACCGACGCCGACCGCCAGCAGGCCGAGGAACGCCTCTTCGCCGCAAAGGCCCGCCTTCAGGAAGCCAACGAGGAGCTGGAGGCCGCAAAGATCCGCTTCTTCAAGACCGTCGGCAAGCCGCTGGTGAACGCGTCGAAGCCCGGGTCCGTGGCAAAGGCCCTGCCCCGCTCGCTGGACGACGCTCTGGGGATCGCGCGTCGCAACAATCCGCGCATCCACATGGCCAACAGCGACATCGACGCTGCCGCAGCCCTGGTCGACGCCGCACGCGCCAAGTACGGCCCTGAAGTGGTGGCCGAAGGCCGCGCCCGCGCCGGCACCGATATCGATGGCGACGAGGACGACACCAACGACCTGCAGGCCCGGCTGGTGCTGCGCTGGAACCTCTACCGCGGCGGCATCGACAAGGCCAACGAGCAGGAGCAGATCCGGCGCGTGAGCGAGCAGCGCCTTGCGCTGAACCAGGTTCAGCGCGAGGTCGACGAGGCCGTGCGCATCTCCTGGGACCGCCGCTTCCGCCAGGCTGAAATCGCCGGTACCCTGCGCCAGCAGGCGGTGGCCAGTGCCCGGCTGGTGACCTCGTATCGCGAGCAGTTCAAGGTCGGACAGCGTTCGCTGCTCGACGTGCTCGACGCGCAGAACACGCGCTTCAACACCGACAACCTTGCGAACACTTCGGCCTTCGCTTCGCTGTTCGCCGAGTACCGCCTTCTCGCGGCGACCGGACAGCTGCTGCGGACGATGAACATCACGCCGGCAAAGCAGTCGACCGCTTATGCCCGCGGAGAGTTCAACGTGCCCGAGACGGCCGATACGGAAACCTATGCCAGGACGCCCTCGGAACAGGTGAACAATCTGCCTTTCGATCTGCTGGCGCCTGTCAGAAAGAACTAGGGTGCCGGCCTGACGGCAGCCCCCGCCGCTCATGAACCAACAGGCACACATTCCGACACCGGCAGAGGCCTTCAAGAGCTGCTTCTCCGCCGTGGCCGCCTATCTGGGGCGGCCTAGTGCTGAGACCGTGCTTTTTTCTGGCGTCCCTCTGCCGGAAACCCGGATCGAGATGCAGGAAATCCGGCATCTCGCCGAGCGTATTGGCTTGGACATCGAGGAGTTCGGGCACCGCGACTTCCAGCGCGGCCGCTTCGACCTGCCCGCGATCGTCTTCCGCGCCAATCGTCTGCCGGTCGCGCTTCTGGCGGAACAGGGAGACGGTGCAGCCTTCCTCACCGGGCCGCAGGAGAACGGCCGCACGTCGATCTCGCGCGATGAGCTGCTGAGCGTCCCGATCACCGGCGGCGCGAGCTTCTCGATCACCTACGCCAACACCGCCGAGGACATGAGCGTCGGGACCGCCGCGAAGATCGAGCGGCAGCACTGGCTGTTCGGCACGCTGGGCGCCTTCTGGCGCTCCTACTCGCGCGTGGCGCTGGCGGCTGTCTTCATCAACCTGCTCGCCATCGCTTCGCCGATCTTCACGATGAACGTGTACGACCGGATCCTGCCCAACAAGTCGATCTCGTCGCTCTGGGTGCTGGCGCTGGGTGTCGCGACCGCGATCCTGTTCGATCTGCTGTTGAAAACAGCACGGGCGGCGCTGATCGACCACGCCGGGCGCAAGGCCGACCTGCGCATCTCCTACATGCTGTTCGAGAAGGTGCTGAACTCCTCGCTGAGCGCGCGGCCGGCCTCCACCGGTGAATATGCGAACCGCGTCTCGCAATACGAGTTCGTGCGCGAATTCTTCACCTCCAACACCGTCAGCACCTTCATCGACACTGCCTTCGTCTTCGTCTTCCTGCTCGTGATCTACGCCGTCTCGGGCTGGCTGGTGATCGTCCCGGTGATCGCCTTCATCGCCGCGATCATCATCGGATTGGTCGCCCAGCATCGGATAGGCAAGCGCGTCGCCGCATCGCTGAACGAGGCTTCGCAGCGCCAGGCGCTGCTGGTGGAATCGATCTCCACCGTCGAGACCATCAAGTCGCTGCGCGCCGAAGCCTATCTGCTGCGCAAGTGGCGCGAGCATTCCAAGAATGCCGCCAACACGTCGGAGAAGATCAAGGAGCTGTCGGCAGCCGCGGCCAATCTCACGGCCTTCATCCAGCAGCTCGTGACCGTGGCACTGGTCGTTGCCGGCGCCTATGCCTTCGACCAGGGGGCCGTCTCGACGGGCGCCATCATCGCCGCCGTCATGCTGTCCGGCCGCGCCGTGGCCCCACTCGGCCAGTTGGCAATGACCATCTCGCGTTTCCGCCAGGCGATGCTGTCGCTCAGGGTGCTGAACACCATCATGCAGCAGCCGGAGGACCGGCCCGACACGGTGGGTTTCGTGAACCGCCCCATCCGCTTCGGCGCGCTCGCCTTGCGCAATGTCGGCTTTGCCTATCCCGGCACGGAGACGGAGGTGCTGACAGGCGTCAACCTGACCATCAACCCGGGTGAGCGGGTCGGCATCATCGGCCGCATCGGCTCGGGCAAGACCACGTTTGGGCGGTTGATCGGCCGGCTGTTCCTGCCGACCTCCGGCGAGTTGTTGCTCGATGGGATCGACGTCCGGCAGTACCACCCCTCGGAGGTCCGCGCCGCCGTCGGCATCGTTGCCCAGGCCGGCGACCTGTTTTCCGGCACCATCAAGGAGAACCTCCTGATGGCGAGGCCGGAAGCGACAGACGACGAGATCATCGCGGCCGCCAAGGCAGCAGGCGTGGACGACTTCGTTTCGCGGCACCCGCGCGGCTACGACATGAATGTCGGCGAGCGCGGCACCAACCTCTCGGGCGGCCAGCGCCAGTCGGTGGCGATCGCGCGCTTGCTGCTGACCAAGCCCAAGATCGTGTTCCTCGACGAGCCGTCGGGGTCGATGGACCTGGCTTCCGAGCGGCAACTGATCAAGCAGTTGAAGATCGCGTTCGACAACAAGACGACGCTGATCATCTCGACGCACCGCTAC
This sequence comes from Mesorhizobium sp. SCN 65-20, assembly GCA_001724355.1. GTDB lineage: Bacteria > Pseudomonadota > Alphaproteobacteria > Rhizobiales > Rhizobiaceae > Aminobacter. Next base: position 10,962 of record MEEF01000039.1, read on the forward strand.
AGTATGCTCGAGATCGTCGACCGCCTCATTGTCGTCGAACAAGGACGCATAGTCGCGGATGGGCCAAAGGAAAAAGTAATTCAGGCGCTGCAGCGGCCAAATGGCTGAGGTCCGCGTCCTGATCGGGTGGTTATATTGAACTTGTTCAATATACTGGGGCAAGAATGCTAAGCAGGGAAGACAGGCCGCCGCTGTTCGCGTCGGCCGCAGTATGGATTGTCGGCGCGCTGTTCGCCGCGTTTGTCGCTTGGGCGTCGTTCGCCGAAGTGGACGAGATCGCGCGCGGCGAAGGCAAGGTCATTCCCGCCTCCAAGACGCAGATCGTGCAATCCAGCGAGGCTGGCGTGGTCGAGGAGATCGCCGTCAAGATCGGCCAGACCGTCAAGAAGAACGATCTCATCATCCGCCTCGACGACACGGTCAACGAGTCCAGCCTTGGCGAGCAGCAGGCCAAGGCGCGGACGCTGAAGGCGCGCATCGCCCGGCTCAAGCAGGAGCAGGAAGGCCGCATCGGCGAGCCGCTGATGTGCCCCGACGATCTGATCGACACGGCGCCCGAGATCTGTGCGAACGAACAGAAGCTCTTGGTCGCGCGGCGGCAGAACTTCGACACCAAGCTGTCGGTCCTGGAATCGCGGCTCGACCAGCGCCAGAAGGAACTGGACGAAGCCCACGTGAACCTGCAGCGGCTGACCGAAAACCTCGCCGTCAGCGAGAAGGAGGCCACGCTGGTGACCTCCATGGTCAAGCGCAACCTGATGGCCCAGACCGAGCAGATCAGGGTCGACCGGGAGCAGACCGAGCTCAAGGGTCAGCTCAAGATCGCGGAAGAGACCATCAAGAGGACCGAGGCCGCGATCGTCGAGGCGAAGCTCCAGGTCGACGAGTTCGGGCTCGAACTCAAGCAGCAGGCGCTGGATGAACTGACCCAGGCGCTGGCGGAGCTGTCGGTCGTCGACGAGACGATCCGCGGTGCGACCGACCGTGTCGCCCGCACCGACATACGCTCGCCGGTCGACGGCATCGTCAACACGCTCGACGTCAACACGCTGGGTGCCTTCGTGCAGCCCGGCGCGGTCGTTGCGGGCATCGTCCCAACGTCGGAAACGCTGCTCGTGGAAGCCCGTGTCTCGCCGCGCGACGTGGCCTTCATCCGCCCAGACCAGAAGGCGCTGATCAAGATCTCCGCCTATGATTTCTCGATCTTCGGCGGACTCGAGGGCAAGGTCGAGAACATCACCGCCGACAGCCTCGTCGACCAGAACACGGGGGAGCCCTACTACCAGGTCCGCGTTTCCACCGACCGGTCGGCCCTGGAGAAAGACGGCAAGGACTACTCCATCATTCCTGGCATGATCAGCACGGTGGACATCATCACCGGCCGCAAGACGATCCTGGGCTACCTGCTCAAGCCCATCAACAAGGCGCGCGACGAGGCCCTGCGTGAGCGATAGCGCCAGCCAGCCCGTCGACCCCACCGCCGCCGGGATCCACATCTTTTTCGCGGACGATCTGGCGACCGATTTTCGCGTGGTCGTCAGGCAGGGGACCCGCCGGGGCATTCGGCTCGAGCGGCTGTTCTGGACGACGCTGAAACAAATGGCCGAGCACCATCGCCTGACCATCGGCGAGATGGTCGAGGAGATCGCCATTGCGAACGCTGACACCAGCAACCTGGCTTCGGCGATACGCGTGGCCTGCCTGCGCTGGATGGCGGACCAGAATGCCGAACTCGGCCGGATCGCCTCGCTGCGCACCATCAACGCCATTCTCGGCGCCAGCCCGGCTCCGGCCTTCGCGCTGTCTTCGGCCAAGCGGATCCTGGCGTTCAACCCCGCATTTCAGCTCCTGGTAAAACGCCAGCTGCCCGTCGGCTTCGGCGAGGACACCCAGCGCGACCTGCGGCTTTCGCTCGACCTCAACGTCGCCGACATCTTCGTCCGCCTCGACGCCAACAACGGCGTCCCCATCTCCAGCGGTTTCGTCATCGGCGCCGCCGACAGGCGCTATCGCGGCCAGCTCAACATCGTCCGGGCGCCCATCAAGGCGCCCGAACTGCTGCTTGCTTTCGTGGTGAACGCTTAACGGGCGACCTGCCCGGCTTCCCAGCCGAGAATGGCGCGCTTGCGAGTCAGGCCCCAATGATAACCGGTCAAGGCGCCGGACTTGCCGAGCGCGCGATGGCACGGAACCACGAAGGACAGAGGATTGGCGCCGACGGCTGCGCCCACCGCACGGCTCGCTTTCGGCGCGCCGATCTCGGAGGCGATGGACGAATAGGTACACGCCCGCCCCATCGGGATCTTCAGCAGCGCCTGCCAGACCCTCACCTGGAAATCGGTGCCGATCATGACCACGCGCAGCGGCTGATCGGCGCGCCAGCGTGAGGGATCGAAGATCCTAGCGGCATAGGGGGCGGTCGCGCCCATGTCCTCCACGTAGGTCGCATTCGGCCAGCGGCCCGCCATGTCGGCGAAGGCCGCCCTTTCCTCGCCGGCGTCGTTGAACGACAGGCCGGCAAGCCCGCGATCGGTGACCATGATCAGCGCCACGCCGAACGGCGAGATGTGGAAGCCGTAGCGGATGGTCAGCCCGGCGCCGCGGGTCTTGTAGTCGCCGGGCGACATCGCCTCATGGGTCACGAACAGGTCATGCAGCCGCCCCGGCCCCGACATGCCGAGTTCGAAAGAGGTCTCCAGGAGTGGCATGCCGTCGTCCAGAAGCCGCCGCGCATGGTCGAGCGTCACCGCCTGCAGGAACGCCTTCGGCGACAGGCCGGCCCAGCGGCTGAACAGTTTCTGGAGGCCGGTCGAGGTTTCGCCGACCTCATCCGCCAGGTCTTCCAGCGAGGGCTGCTCACGGTAGTCGAGGCTGATCTTCTCGATCACGCGGCGCACCGTCTCGTACTCCGAACCCTCGGGCGTGATGTCCTGATGCAGCATCAATGCGGGGCTGAGCTTCGTCTGAGCGTTCATGGTCGTGTCTCCTTGAACGCCAATATCGCGTGCCTTGCCCACGGTTCCCACCCGTTTCCTGCTGCTCTAGCCCGCTTTCGCGGTCGCCAAGGCGCGCGAGAAGGCCACAGCGAAGCTCTCCCGGTCGTCAGCGTTGAGGAAGCTCCCGAGCGAAACGGCCTTCTCGCGCGACACGACAGCCATGCCGGTTATGCCGATCTCGGCGTGGCGGGAGACGGCGAACCGCGCCCAGAAGGGATTGAAGTGATGCTGTTCCGACCGACCCGACGGCGCGGTCTTGCGGATATCGAGGCTGGTGCGCGACATGCTCACCTCCTCGCGGGCCCTGGCGGCGCGGTAGTTGAGGCGGAACGCGATGTAGACGCCGAGCACGTCGAGCCCAAAGAAGCCGAAGACCGGCCAGGCTCCATGCGTCAGGAAGATGATCCCCGTCACCACCCAGCCAAACAGCAGCGCGGCCATCAGGATCGTGAAACCCAGCCGTCCGAGCGACCTGTGCGGAAGCAGCAACGCCTTGAAGAACGGCTCGTCGGCGGTGAATGTGGCGTTTGTGTCGCTCATGCCGGTTGATTATAGAGGGGCCATGAAAAACCCCAAGCTCAAAGATGCCCGGCCAGCTTCGAAGGCCGGCAACGGATCGGCGAGAACCAAGCGCGGCACCCCGCGCCGGCGGTCGCTCTACTCGGCCGACGAAGTGCGCGAGATCTTCCGCCGCTTCTCGGTCCAGAGGCCCGAGCCGAAGGGCGAACTCGAACACGTCAACGCCTTTACGCTGCTGGTCGCCGTAGCCCTTTCGGCACAGGCGACCGACGCGGGCGTCAACAAGGCGACCCGGGCGCTGTTTGCGGTCGCCGACACGCCCGAGAAGATGTTGGCGCTGGGAGAGGAAAGGCTCGGCGACTACATCCGGACGATCGGGCTCTGGCGCAACAAGGCCAAGAACGTCATTGCCCTGTCCGAGGCCCTGATCCGCGACCATGGCGGCGAGGTGCCGGACAACCTCGACTTTCTCGTCAAGCTCCCGGGAGTCGGCCGCAAGACCGCCAACGTGGTGCTCAACATGGCCTTCGGCCACCACACCATGGCGGTCGACACGCACATACTGCGGATCGGCAACAGGATCGGGCTTGCACCGGGAAAGACCCCGGACCAGGTCGAGCAAATTCTGGTGAAGATCATCCCCGACGAGTTCATGCGGCATGCGCATCACTGGCTGATCCTGCACGGCCGCTATGTCTGCAAGGCACGCAAGCCAGACTGCTGGCGCTGCGTCATCGCCGACATCTGCAAGTCGCCGGAGAAATCCACCGACGTGCCCGCGCCGCTCGTGCCACACGATGATATCGATCCGATCGAGGTCGCCCAGGCGGAAGCGGCCAGTACATGACGCCATGCTCGACGTCGCTCGTGAGTTGTCTCGGGCTACGCCGTTGACCGGCATCGCGGCCACCGGCAAATTCCACCGATGACCCTGACGCGCGATCTCAATCCCATGCCCGACTGGGTCCGCGAGGCGCTCGCGTCGCGAGGCCTGCTCGATGCCTATGGCGCGCGCCCCGCCTACCAGCGCAACGACTATCTCGGCTGGATCGGGCGTGCCAGACGCGAGGACACGCGCCGCGAGAGGCTCGCGCAGATGCTGGATGAACTCGAGCGCGGCGGCGTCTACATGCGCATGATCTGGAACGGCTGATCCCGACTGGAGGAAAGACAATCCGTCATCTGGCCCGCTGCGCGGCATGAGGCGCATGATAGGCACTGCCGATTCCCAAGGAGCCTGCCGCATGACCACCTTCAACCTTGCCGACATCCCGGTCATCGAGACCGAGCGCACGATCCTGCGGCCGCACCGCCTCGCCGACTTCGACGCCTATGCTGCGATGTGGGCCGACCCGGTCGTCACGCGTTTCATCGGCCAGCGCACGCGCGAGGAAAGCTGGCAGCGCTTCCTGCGCCACGGCGGCATGTGGTCTATGATCGGCTTCGGCTTCTGGGCCGTGGAAGAGAAAGCATCGGGCCGCTTCATCGGCGAAGGCGGCTTTCACGATGTCAAGCGTGAGATCGTGCCCTCGATCGAGGGCATTCCGGAGGCTGGATGGGCGCTCGTCGCCGACGCCCACGGGCGCGGGCTGGCGAGCGAGATCGTGGGAGCTTTCGTCACCTGGGCCGACAGCCGCTTCGACGGCCGCACTGTCTGCATCATCGACCCGCGCAACGTCGCTTCGCTCAGGGTCGCCGAAAAGCACGGCTATGGCGAGATCGGCCGCACCACATACCATGGCGAGCCGACGATCCTGCTCGAACGAAGTGGCCGCGCCGGCGCCAAATAGAACGTCAAGACGCTCTAGTTGCCGGCCGCCGTGGACTGGACAGGCCTTGCGCCACCGATCCGCTCCCAGCGGCTGCCATTGCCCTGTGCCTGGCGGGCAAAATAGCTGTAAGGCGTCTTGGACCAGTCGCGCACCGAGCCATTGAGGTTGTCGAGGATGAGGTCGCCCTCGCTGGTGCGCACCGTCAGCACGGTGTGGCCGGCGCCGCGATAGCGCGCAACCGTCAGAAGCAGGGCCGAAGCCGGCCAGCCGCGCCTGATCAGTTCGCGCTTCTTGAGAATGGCAAAGTCCTCGCAGTCGCCATAGGCGGTGGGCACCCGCCAGTCGTCCTCCTTGCCGACATTGGCCATGTCGCTGCGCTCGGCGATGCGGGCGTTCACGGCCCGGTTCACCTGCTGGAGCTCGGTATTCAGCTGCGGCTGCAGCGCCACCACCTTCCGGCCGCCGGAGGTGCTGCAGAGGCGCGGCTCGCGGCTGCAGAACGAAGAGAAGGCGGGTGGCGCAAAGGCGGGCCCCTTCGTCTCCATGGTCGTGCCGGCATGGGCGGAGAACGAGAAGGGAATGGACAAGGAAAGGGCAATCAGCGCGATTGGGCGGATCACGGCGATACTCCCCGATTGGGTGAATTGAAGGGTAGAGAATTGCACTTAATGAGCACTTGCTAAAACGTGGAATCGCCCAAAAGTAGGCGGCACGGTTAACGAATTGTTGCTTCCGGTAACATCCGTTGACGCGCTCGCGTGCCGTCTCCGCGCCAAGCCGCCGCATGGGCTGGAAAGAGCCGTTCACGAGGTTGCGCAGCCGTCCCTGATCTGGATAAGCATGCAGGACGCGCCGGAATTGCGGGCGCCCACAGGAGACTGTCGTGATCACCGTTGTCGGATCCATCAACCTCGATCTCATCGCCACCGTCAATCGCCTGCCCGCTCCGGGAGAAACGGTGCCAGGCGGCGATTTCAAGTCCGCACCCGGCGGCAAGGGCGCAAACCAGGCGCTGGCGGCTGCCCGCGCGGGAGCCAAGGTCCGGATGGTTGGAGCGGTGGGCAGGGATGCCTTCGCAGGAGAAGCAACGGCCTACCTCAAGGAGGGCGGCGTCGAGCTTTCAGGGGTCGCCGAGATGCACGCCGCGACGGGCATCGCCCTGATCCTGGTGGGCGCGGACGGGGAAAACATGATCGCGGTGGTGCCCGGCGCCAACGGAACGGTCGTACCCGGCGATCTCGCCAAGGCACAGTTCCAGAAGGGCGATGTCGTGCTGTTGCAACACGAGATCCCGCTGTCGACGGTGGATGCCGCGCTTGCCGCCGCGCGCAAGGCGGGTGCCGTGACCATGCTCAATACGGCACCGTTCCGCGCCGAGGCGGCAAGCTTCGTCGGCAAGGCCGACTATGTCGTCGCCAACGAGACCGAGTTCGACCTCTATGCCGAGGCGCTTTCGCTGCCGGCCGGCGAGCGTTCCGAACGCATGCGCGAATTCGCCCGCCGCACCGGCGCGACGATGATCGTCACGCTGGGCGGCGACGGCGTGCTCGCCGCGAAAGGCGACGAACTCGTCCGCGCCGACGCCCTCAAGATCACGCCGGTCGACACCGTAGGCGCAGGCGACACGTTCTGCGGCTACCTCGCCGCCGGCCTGTCATCAGGCCTGGCGCTCGCAGACGCGCTCAAGCGGGCGGCCGCGGCCGGCTCGCTGGCCTGCCTCAAGCCGGGCGCGCAGCCGTCCATCCCCCTCGCCGACGAGGTGGATGCTGCCCTCAAGGGCTGAGCCGCCAGGGGGCACTCCCCTTCTGGACTTCGGGGAAATGGGCGTGCTTAGCTGACTGACGACCATGGAGGAGTGGTGGGATGTCGCTTGAGCTTTACGTCGCCTATGTCGTCGCCTGCATCGTCATCGTTCTCGTGCCCGGCCCGACCGTCACGCTGATCATCGCCTCCAGCATGCGTCATGGTACGCGCGCGGGGCTGGCCAACGTTGCCGGAACGCAGCTTGGCGTCGCCGTCATGATCGCCACTGTCGGCATCGGCCTCAATTCGCTGATCGAGACGATGGGCCATTGGTTCGAATGGGTCCGGCTTCTCGGCGCTGCCTACCTCATCTGGCTCGGCATCCAGATGTTCCGCTCCAGCGGCAAACTCGCGGCCGACGGTTCGCCCAGGCGGCCGCGTGGCGGCTTCTTCCTACAGGGCTTCCTCGTCGCCGTCAGCAACCCCAAGACGCTGGTGTTCTTCGGCGCCTTCATCCCCCAATTCATCGACCCGCAGGGCGACTACGCGCTGCAGATCGTGATCATGGGCATCACCGCAATGGTCTTCGCCGCGCTTTCAGACTCGACATATGCCGTGGTTGCGGGCCGCGCCGGCAAGTTGCTTTCGGCAAGCCGCGTGAAGCTGATGTCGCGCATCAGCGGAACGTTCCTGATCGGTGGCGGCGTCTGGCTGGCGTTCGCGCGCACACGATAGCGCAAGACTGAGAAGGGCGGCTCGCGCCGCCCTTCACCTTCAAGTTTTTCAGAGCCGGCCGAGCCGCTCGACCAGCAGTTCGAAGAAGCCGTCGTGATCGATGTCGCGCATAACGGTTGCGTTCTTCGGCCGGTTGCTGACGCCCCACCAGTCGACGACCGTCATGCCCATGGTGAGTTCCGAGGCGATCTCCACCGTCACGTTGCAGAAGCGGCCCTGGAACAGGGAGGGCTTGAGAAGGTAAGCGATGACGCACGGATCATGCAGCGGGCCACCGTCGGTGCCGTACTTCCCCTCGTCGTAGCGCTCGAAGAATTCGAGCATCTGCGTCGTGGCGATGCCGACCTTGGTGCCGAGCTTGCGGAAGGCGTCGATGCGCTTGGTCGTGGTCAGCGCCTTGTGCGTGACGTCGAGGGGCATCATCACGATCGGCACGCCCGAGCGGAGCACCACGTCGGCGGCATGCGGGTCGACATAGATGTTGAACTCGGCCGAGGGCGTGACGTTGCCGCCCTCGAAGAAGCCGCCGCCCATCAGCACGATTTCCTTGATGCGGGGGGCGATCCTGGGCTCGCGGATCATGGCGAGCGCGATGTTGGTGAGCGGCCCGAGCGGACACAGCGTGATCGTGCCAGCCTCCTCGCGCATCAGCGTCTCGACCAGGTAGTCGACGGCATGCTGCTCCTGCAGCTTCATCGCCGGCTCCGGCAGTTCGGGCCCGTTGAGGCCGGTCTTGCCATGCACCTCTTCGGCGGTGACCAGTTCGCGGACCAGCGGGCGGATGGCACCGGCATAGACCTTGATATCCGGACGGCCGGCCAGTTCGCAGATCTTGCGGGCATTCTTTTCGGTCAACTTCAGCGGAACGTTCCCGGCGACGGCAGTAATGCCGAGAATTTCGAGCTCTGGGCTTCCGAGCGCCAGCAGTATGGCGACGGCATCGTCCTGACCGGGGTCGGTGTCGATGATGATCTTGCGCGGTTCGGGCATTTTCTTTCCTTGTTGGGCAGTTTTATGCAGTCTTGAAGTTGCCAAAGCGGCGGACCATATCAGCAACATACGGAAAAATGCCATCCGGGTTTTTCCGCATTATGTCGCTCTCGGAGGACAAGCTGTAACATGAGCCGCATGACGCCCTTCTCGAGCCCGCTGCTGCTGGGCTTCGACACGATGGAAAAGACGCTGGAGCGCCTTGCCAAGTCGGGCGACAGTTACCCGCCCTACAATATCGAGCGCATCAGAAGTACCGGCGAAGGCGGCGAGAGACTGCGTATCACATTGGCGGTGGCCGGTTTCGCGGAAAGCGACCTCGATGTCACCATCGAGGAGAACCAGCTCATCGTGCGCGGACGCCAGAGCGACGACCGCGAGCGTGAGTTCCTCCACCGCGGCATCGCTTCGAGGCAGTTCCAACGCTGCTTCGTGCTGGCGGACGGAATGCGGGTGATCGCGGCCGAGCTGAAGAACGGTCTGCTGGCGATCGACCTGGACCGACCGGAAGCCGAACGACTGGTACGGAAAATAAACATATCGGTAGCAGACTAAGAGTTGCCGAAGCTCTGATGCAGGGCGGCCATGATGGCGCCCTGGCTAGAAGGAGGCTGAAAATGCCTAGTGCCGTCCACAAGAACATCATCACCGCGGGCGAACTCGCCCATCTCGGCGAAGGTTCCGTCGCCTATCTCAGGAAGGTAAGCAGCGACGACCTGCGCGGCCGCTTCCCCGGCATGGCCGAAATAGCGCCAGGCCTGGAGCTGTGGGCGCTGTTTGCTGCGACCGGCGAGCCGATCCTGTTGTCGGACGCCCGCGACCGCGCCCTTGCCGGCGCGATGGAAAACGACCTGACCACCGTCGCTATCCACTGACCTTCCACGGTCACGCGACGGAAAAGGGCCGCGGATAGCGGCCCCTCCCGGCTATTTTCCGAAAAATCAGGATCAGGCGGCGTGCGACGCCGGCGTCTGCGAGAGCAGCGCGTGGATCGCGGCCGAGTCGCGCGTGCCGCGGATCTTTGCCACGGTATCGGCGTCCCGCAGCACGCGGGCGATGCGCGACAGCGCCTTCAGGTGATCGGCGCCGGCGCCTTCGGGCGCCAGCAGCAGGAAGACGAGATCGACCGGCTGGTCGTCCAGTGCCTCGAAATCGACCGGGGTCTCCAGCCGCGCGAACACGCCGGTGATGCGCTTCACGCCTGCGAGCTTCCCGTGCGGAATGGCAATTCCGTTGCCGACGCCCGTCGACCCCAGCCTTTCGCGCTGGAGGATGGTGTCGAACACCTCCCGCTCGGGGATGCCGGTAATCGCTGCGGCCCGTTCGGCGAGAAGTTGAAGCAGTTGCTTCTTCGAGTTCGCCTTCAAGGCCGGCATGATCGCCGGTACCTCGATCAGATCACTCAGATCCATTATGAAATATCCTTTGCTCTGCACGCCGCCGCATTGCCCCAATGTCCCCGCATGCGGACGGCGGCGATTATCCCTGGGCGACCTTTGCGGTCGAGGGATCTATCCAGCCGATGTTTCCATCCGGCCGGCGGTAGACGATGTTGACGTGCTCGTTGCGAGCATTGCGGAACACGACGACTGGCGTGTCCTTGGTGTCGAGTTCGATGACAGCGGAAGCCACCGACATGGTCTTCAGGACCACGGTCGATTCCGCCACGATGGCCGGCGAGAAGTCGCTGGGCACTTCCTCGTCGTCGTCGGCGAGCGCCGCCACCACCGAATAGGTGACGTCGGTCAGCGCGCCATTGCCGCTGCCCGAGGCATGAGACTTCAGGCGGCGCTTGTAGCGCCGCAAGCGGGTTTCGAGCTTGTCGGCCGCCGCGTCGAACGCGGCAGTCGGTTCCTGGGCGTCCCCGGTCGCCTGCAATGACATCCCGGAATCGAGCCTCACCATGCAGTCGGCGGTGTAGCGCGAACCGGATTTCATCACATTTACGTGTCCGGAGAAGCCGCGATCGAAATACTTACCGATCGCTTCGCCGATACGGTCCTGGATGCGTGTGCGAAACGCATCGCCGATGTCCATGTGTTTTCCCGAAATGCGCAGGCTCATCTGAAAACTGACCTTTTCTGTTCAGACTTCAAACTGTTCCGAGTTTATACCCGTGGTCGGTGCAAACAAGCGTTGGCTCGCATGCCGCACCGTTTTTAAGTCCGAACTCCCGGCATTCGCCAACTGCCAAGCGCGACCCCGCCCGCCGCCCTGCTTGGGCGTGGACGTGCCGCATCCTTCGCTGGCGGGACCGGCCCCGCCTCATGCGGGCGGGCTTCTAGACACTTCATTAAGGAATGTCAAATCAACGCCCGCTTCCGCTTGGGAAGGTTCAGCTCCCGGCGCTCGCCAGTGCCCGCTTCTCCCGTCGCCGCTGCACCGAAGAGGCGATGTTCATGCCCTCGCGGTACTTGGCGACGGTGCGCCTGGCTATGTCGACCCCGCTCTTGCGCAGGATGTCGACGATGGCGTCGTCGGAAAGGACGTCCGCGGGTTCTTCTTCCTCGATCAGCTGGCGGATGCGGTCGCGCACGGCTTCCGAAGAGTGGGCATCGCCGCCGCCGGAGGCAGCGATTGCCGCGGTGAAGAAGTAGCGCAATTCGAACACGCCCCGGGGCGTCAACATGAACTTGTTGGCGGTTACGCGGCTGACGGTCGATTCATGCATGCCGATCGCGTCGGCCACCGTGCGCAGGTTCAGCGGGCGCAGATGGCGCACGCCATGGACCAGGAACGCGTCCTGCTGGCGGACGATCTCTGTGGCGACCTTGAGGATGGTCTTGGCGCGCTGGTCGAGGCTGCGGGTCAGCCAGTTCGCATTCTGCAGGCACTCGGCGAGAAAGCTGCGCTCGCCCTGGTCCTTGGTCCGCGCCGTCACCTGCGCGAAATAGACCTGGTCGACCAGCACGCGCGGCAGTGTCTCCGGGTTGAGCTCCACGGCCCAGCTTCCGTCGGCCGCCTGCCGCACCTCGACATCCGGCACGATCGTGTCCGCGCCACCACCGGCGAAGGCGCCGCCGGGGCGCGGGTCCAGCGCCCGGATCTCGCCGAGCATGGCGAGCAGGTCCTCCTCGTCCACGCCACAGATGCGCTTGAGGCTCTGGAAATCGCGCCTCGCCAGAAGCTCGAGGTGGTCGACCAGCGCGGCCATGGCCGGGTCCAGCCGGTCGCGACGGGCAAGCTGGATGCGCAGGCACTCGGCAAGGTCGCGGGCGAATATCCCGGCCGGATCGAGCCTCTGGCAACCGGCCAGGACTTTGAGGACGAGCGCCTCGTCGACGCCGAGACGCGCGGCGATCTCGGTGGGCTCTCCGCGGAAGTAGCCGATCTCGTCGAGCCAATCGGCAAGCTCCGCCGCAACCAGGCGCTCGATGGGGTCGGAGAAGGCAAAGGCGATCTGCTCGCCGACATGATCGCGCAAGGTGACGGCCGCCGCCGCCATGTCTTCCATGTCGTAGGCTTCCGCGGCCCCGCCCGCGCCCGAAGTCGCCGACTTCCATTGCATGGCGAGGTCTGGCCCGACGCGCTCCACCGCGCCCGGATCGTCGGGAAAGAGGTTCTCGAGGGAAGTGTCCAGCTTTTCGGAGATCGCCTCGGAACTCCACCCCGCCTCGCCCTCGAACCAGTCGTCGTTCGACTGCGGCACTGCCTCGCCGGGCGTCTCGATCTTGGGGAACTGTTCGGTGGCGACATCGTCGGGCACTTCGGCGCGCTCGAGCAGCGGATTGCGCTCGATCTCATCGTCGATGAAGCGTTCCAGCTCGGCATGGGTGAACTGAAGCAGCCGGATCGATTGCATCAGTTGCGGGGTCATGACCAGCGACTGCGACTGCCGAAGCTGCAATTTCGCCGACAGCGCCATCCTGAATTCTCTACCCCGCCCTTAGACAAGCGGCCGCGAACCCACGCGGCCATCCGGCGGATTCAAACTGGCCCGGCTTTTGCTTGTCAAGCAGATTGGGCGTTCGACGACGGAAGCCCCTAAATCGGGGCATTCGTGGTCGAAGGCATGGCCGCCGCCCGGGCACGAACATGCCCGGCGACCGGCCGCTGTCAGAGCGTGAAGCCCTCGCCGAGATAGAGGCGGCGCACGTCGGGATTGGCGACGACTTCATCGGCGCGGCCGTGCGTCAGCACCTCGCCCGCATGGATGATGTAGGCGCGATCGATGAGACCGAGCGTCTCGCGAACGTTGTGATCGGTAATGAGCACGCCGATGCCGCGCTGGGTCAGATGCCTGACCAGTTGCTGGATGTCGGCGACCGCGATCGGATCGATGCCCGCGAAGGGTTCGTCGAGCAGCATGTAGTTCGGGCGGCTCGCCAGTGCCCGGGCGATTTCCAGTCGGCGCCGCTCGCCGCCGGACAGTGCAATGGACGGCGATTTGCGCAGGTGGCTGATGTGGAATTCGTCAAGCAGCGAATCGAGCGTCTTCTCGCGTTCCTTGCGGCTCTTCTCGACGACCTCGAGGATGGCACGGATGTTGTTTTCCACTGTCAGGCCCCGGAAGATCGAGGCCTCCTGCGGCAGATAGCCGATGCCGAGCCGCGCGCGTCGGTACATGGGCATCGCCGTGACATCGAAGCCGTCGATCTCGATGGTGCCGTGATCGACCGGCACGAGGCCGGTGACCATGTAGAAGCAGGTCGTCTTGCCGGCGCCGTTGGGGCCGAGCAGGCCAACCGCCTCGCCGGCGCGCACGCCAAGCGTCACGCCGCTGACCACCTGCCTGCCCTTGTAGCTCTTGGTCAGGCCCTTGGCGATCAGCGTGCCCTTGAACTTGCCGTTCTTGGCACCGGTCGCGACAGCGGGCGCAGCCGGAGTACGAGCCGAATTGGGCTTCAGCCGCGACAGCAACGAGGATGCGTCGACCATTATCTCTTCTGCGAACCCGGCGTGATCGACATCATGACGCGGCCGTTGTTGTTGGCGCCCTTGCTGCAACCGTCGACCTGGGCGAGCCCGGTCTTCATCTGCACCGTGAGCTTGCAGCCGACCAGCACGTTGTCGCCCTCGGAGAGCACCACCTCGTTGCCCGAGAGCACGAGCACTTCGGTCTTCATGTCGAAGGTGCCGCGGTCGCCGGTCGCGACCTGCTTGTCGGACTTGACGTAGACCTTGTCGTCGACCTCGAGCCGGTCGATGTTGGCCGAACCAGTGGCAGCCGAGCCGCCCTGGTCCTTCAAGTAATAGACGATCATCTTGCCCGACTTCATCACGGTCGGGCCTTGGGTGACGCTGACGTTTCCGGTGAAGATCGCCAGGTTTTCCGCTTCGCGGACCTCGAGCTTGTCGCTCTCGATCTGGATCGGCTGGTCACCCGAGAGCTTCAGCCCCGAAAGCCTGCTCTGGCTATCCTGGGCAAAGGCACCTGTTGCGCCCAGCGCCAGGCCCAAGCCCGCAAGCGCGGCCATTGGCCGCCATGAATCAATTCGCCACACTCCCGCCTCCGCTGCCATCCTGCGCCGCCCTCAGCTTCGCGGGATCTATGTCCACGCGCACCCGGTTTTCGAAGACGACGACCTTGCCGTTTTCGAGCATGGTCATCGAATCCGACGTGATCCTCGAACCGTCAAGAGTTATCTCAACCGGGTCGCTCGTCTTCATCTGGCCGCTGCCCATGTCCAGATACGCTGATTTGAGCCGGGCGACCATCCCGTCACTGGTGGCTACCGTCACCTTTTCGGTCAGGTTGAGCGTATTTCCCTGCCTGTCGTAGACACCGCGGGCCGCATCGACCTTGGCGACGCTCTCGGCGGTGATCGGCAGGTTGGCGTCGATGCCCAAGAGTTCCACAACGCCCTGGTTGGCCGGATCCTGCACTGCCTTCTCGGCCGTCATCGAATAGGGAAGGTTGTCGCGGGTGAAGCCGCTCAACTGCGGCTTGGCCATGACCAGCTTGCCCTCGGAAAAGGCGGCGCCCTCGGCCGAGACCTTCAGCGACGGCGGTGCGGCGAGATAGGTATAGCCACCGAATAGGGCAGCCAGCGCGATGGCGGAAAGCGGCAGGGCGCGCTTGAGAAAGCGGACGCGCCGGGAATGCCGCGCAGCGCGGTCGAATGCGTCCGCGCGCGAAGTCGCCTGCGCGATTGCGGTCCTGGCAGGCGCGCCGCTTCCGCCGCCGCTCGTATCGATTGGTCGCGCCAACGCCAAAACCCTTCTTCGAACTGCCGTGCCCTTTGGTCCGGCACCGTCAAGCGGATGAAAGCCACGAAAATATGACCATACGGTCAAAGAATGCCATGGCCGAGCACGCGCCCCGCGCGCCGCCGGCCGAGATGCAACCGCGAATATGGCTATTTAGCTTAGAATTCCAAGTTCCCGCAACGGCATCTGCGTCAGGAAAGCAGTGGTCCTCGTCCAAACCATGCTTTAAAAGCGCAGGCTTGCACTGAATGCGAGGCAAGCCATGAGCACCAGAGCCGACGATCTCATCGACCGCCGCCGCCTGCGGCGCAAGCTGACCTTCTGGCGCATTGCGGCCTTCGTGATCGCCGGACTGGCCATTGTCGGCCTGTCGACATGGCTTGCGGGGGAGCGTCTGCCAGGCGTCACGGCCGACCACATCGCCAAGGTCAAGATCGAGGGCACCATCACCGAGGACGAGGACCTGCTCGATAGGCTCGAGAAGATCCGCAAGTCCTCGTCGGTCAAGGGCGTCATCCTCTCCATCGATTCGCCGGGCGGCACCACCGCGGGCGGCGAAGCGATCTTCGACGCCGTGCGCAAGCTCGCGGCCGAAAAGCCCGTGGTCGCCCAGGTTGGAACGCTGGCCGCATCGGCCGGCTACATGATCGCCTCGGGTGCCGACCATATCGTGGCGCGCAAGTCCTCGATCGTCGGATCGATCGGCGTTCTGGTGCAGTTTCCCGACCTGACCGGGATGATGGACAAGCTCGGCATCAAGCTCGAGGAGATCAAGTCGTCGCCGCTCAAGGCAGAGCCGTCGCCGTTCAACCCGACGACCGAACCGGAACGCGCGATGATGCGCAACATGGTCCTCGACAGCTACGACTGGTTCGTCGGCATCGTCGCCGATCGCCGCGCCATGTCGAAGGCGGAAGCCACGACCCTTGCCGACGGCTCGGTCTTCACCGGCAGGCAGGCACTGGAAAAGAAGCTCATCGACGAGGTCGGTGGCGAGGATCGTGCCATTGCCTGGCTCGGAACCAAGGGCGTGAACGCCAAGCTCGACGTGGTTGAGTGGAAGCGCACGCAGCGGGGCAGCTTCTTCCTGCCGAACTCGCTGGCGAAGGCTGTCGGCCGCGCGCTGGGCTTTGGCGACTTCTCGAGCGAACTTTTGAAGGAAATGGGCGCCGACCGCTTGTTCCTTGACGGTATGCTGTCGCTCTGGCACCCTGAAAAAGCCGCCTTAGGCGACTGAAAAACAAACAAAATCATCACTATTTCGACGGGGACCGCGCACATGATCAAGTCTGAACTGGTGCAAATAATAGCCACCCGCAACCCGCATCTTTTCCTGCGGGACGTGGAGAACATAGTCAGCGCCATATTCGACGAGATCACCGATGCCCTGGCCGAAGGAAACCGCGTCGAGCTGCGCGGATTCGGCGCGTTTTCCGTCAAGAACCGCCCTGCCCGCACCGGCCGCAACCCGCGAACCGGCGAGTCGGTCGAGGTCGAGGAGAAGTGGGTGCCCTTCTTCAAGACCGGCAAGGAACTCCGCGAGCGGCTCAACTCCGCAAAGTAACCTATCTGGCGGGCGGTGGGGGCCTCAAACAGGAATCTAAATGTTCAACCGCTTCATGCTCATCGTGGTCTTCGTGCCGCTGGCGATCGTGCTGATCGCGCTCGCGGTAGCCAACCGCGCTCCGACCCCCTTCACACTCGACCCGTTCAACCCGGGCAATCCCGGGTTGACCGTCCAGGCGCCGCTGTTCGTGCTGCTGTTCCTGGCGCTCGGGCTCGGGGTTATCCTCGGCAGCGCGGTGACCTGGCTCAAGCAGGGCCGCTACCGCAAGATCGCCCGCCAGCGCGGCCTCGAAGCCGAGAGCCTGCGCCAGGCGGCAGCGCAGCGGCCGCCGGCGGCGGCGCAAGGACCAGCCCTGCCGCGCCCCAACTGAACCCCGGCGCCGCAGCAAGTCTTTCAGGGAGGATTTCATGCTGCAGTTTTCGGCCGGCGACATCGACCGGGCGCTAACCTTTTCAGGCCTGGTCGAGACGCTTCGCGCGGCTTTCCGTGAAGGCGCCGTCCAGCCGGTGCGGCACCACCATACGGTCGAAAGGGCGCAAGGCACCGATTCGACGCTGCTCCTGATGCCGGCCTGGACCGATTTCAAGGCGCCGGGCGCTGTGGCCGAGGGCCATATCGGCGTCAAGATCGTCACCGTCTCGCCCGACAACAACGACATCGCCAAGCCGGCGGTCGTCGGCATCTACCTGCTGCTCGACGGGGTCACCGGCGAGCCGCAGGCGCTGATGGACGGACCGCGCCTGACGCAGTGGCGCACAGCCTGCGCCTCGGCGCTCGCCGCCACCTACCTCGCCCGCGAGGACGCCTCCAGGCTCCTGGTGATCGGCGCCGGCGCGCAGTGCCAGTTCCTGGCTCGCGCCCATGCGGCCGTGCGTCCGATCAAGCAGATCCGCATCTGGAACCGGACGCAGGCCAACGCCGAAACCCTGGCCACATCGCTGCGCAACGAAGGCTTCGACGCCACGGCCGTCTCCGACCTCGACGCCGAGCTCGGCTGGGCCGACATCGTCAGTGCCGGCACGATCTCGACAGTGCCGCTGGTCAAGGGCGCCAGGCTCAAGCCCGGCACCCATGTCGATCTCGTCGGCGGCTTCACGCCCGGCATGCGCGAGGCCGATGACGACGCCATCTCGACCGCGCGCGTCTATGTCGACACCCGCGCCGGCGCCACCAAGGAAGCCGGCGACATCGTCCAACCGATCGCGTCGGGCGTGCTCAAGGCCGACGCCATCGTCGCCGACCTGCACGAACTTGCCCGCGGCCAGAAGGCCGGCCGCCAGTCGGCGGACGAGATCACCCTGTTCAAGTCGGTTGGTGCCGCCCTCGAGGACCTCGCCGCCGGCATTGCCGTCTACAAGTCGCTCAAGCCGAAAGCCTGAGCCCCACTTCCGTGACGTCCGCGCCCATGGCTTCCGCGATCAGGCGGAAGTCGCGCTCGCTCAGCGGGCAGAGCCCGAAACGCAGCTGGTAGCCCCAGTTGGGCATGGCGGTGAAGTCGAGCAGACCGGCAAGCGTTGCAACGGGCACCTCTCGTGCTGCGGCCCAGTCGACATTCTTGCGAAACGGCACGAAGCCGCCACCCATGTCGTACCGATAGGCATCGCCCGATCGGACCCAGCCGATTGCGGTGAAGGATTTCAGCCCGTCCTTGCCGCCCATGACTGTCGCCGGGGAATAATAGACGATGCCGTCGCCGGCGCCGACCCGGCGCAGCAGGCCTGCCTTGCCATGGCAGACCTGCATGAAGCCACTGGCCCTGCCGATACGGACATGCTCGGCCGAGGCGACGGCAAGCCAGTTGCCCGCGCCCATTGTCATGACTGCGCCGCCGCTGCTTCGTCGAGGCAATAGACCCGCAGGCGATGATTGTCGGGGTCGAGCGCGACGAAGGTGCGGCCGAAATCCATGTCAGCAGGCGCCTGCAGGATGTTGAGCCCGCGTCCGGCCCACTCGGCGTGGGTGGCATCGACCAGGGCGGGCGTCTCGACGGTCAGGACGAGTTCCGTTCCCCCACCCGCCGCGGACGCGGCCGGCTTGGCGGTGTGGCGCGACCACAGGCCGAGCTTGAAGCCATTTTCGAGCACGAACATGACGAATGTCGGTGACGTCTCCACCGGCTGGCGACCGAGCAGTCTGGCGTAGAAGGCCCCGCTGGCTTCCGGCTGGTCGACATAGAGGATGGTGAAGTTGGGGCTGCGCATCTTTGTTCTCCTTGTTGGATGCGGAGAACCCTAGCCGGCACCACTGTCAGTTTCTGGCAGTGGTGCTCAACGCTTCCTTGTTGTGTCGAGCGTCGCCCGCCATTCCTTCAGCATGACGGCGCGGCGGCGGGGATAGCGCGTGTCGGTAGCGGCGAGTTCCGAAATGCGATCGGCGCGAAAATGCCTGAAATCCTCACGCATCTCGCACCACGCCACCATCACCCGAACCTTGTCGAAGAAGCCAAGCGCAAAGGGCCAGACGATGCGTCGTGAGCCGGCGCCCGCAGCGTCCTGATAGGTCGACTCCAGCTTGCGCTCGGCGCGGATCGCCTTGCGGATGATGCCGAGGTCGGCGCTTTCACGCGTCGCCTCGGCGCTCGGGCCAACCAGCAGGGCGTTGGCGTCGAGCTCCTCGCGCAAATCGTCGGGCAGGACCGCGGCGATCTTGGCAAGCGCGTCGGCCGCCGCTGCCGACAGCCTGGTGTCGGGCTGCTTCGCCACCCAGCGCGAACCGAGCACGATCGCTTCGATCTCCTCGTCGGTGAACATCAGCGGCGGCAGCATGAAGCCGGGCTTCAGCACATAACCCAGCCCCGGCTCACCCTCGATCGGCGCGCCCTGCCCCTGCAAGGTGGCGATGTCGCGATAGAGCGTGCGGATCGACACATCGAGCTCGCCGGCAAGGGTCGACCCGCTCACCGGCCGGCGGTGGCGGCGCAGGATCTGGATGAGGTCGAGCAGGCGTTCGGAGCGAGACATGATTCTCAGGGCGGCTTTGGTGGGGAAGATAGGCCGGAGATGGCAGTGTCGGAAGGCATGGAGTGGCGAAAGCCCCCCGCAGTAGCCCTCATGGTGAGCCTGTCGAACCACGAGGGCGCTGGGCACGATATGCGCCTGGGTCCCAAAACCCTCGTGGGTCGACAA
>MEEF01000040.1 GCA_001724355.1 Mesorhizobium sp. SCN 65-20
CATCGGCCAGAAGGACGCCAAGCGCGCCGTGGCGATCGCGCTGCGCAACCGCTGGCGCCGCCAGCAGCTCGAAGGCCAGATGCGCGAAGAGGTGATGCCCAAGAACATCCTGATGATCGGACCGACGGGCGTCGGCAAGACCGAGATCTCGCGCCGTCTCGCCAAGCTCGCCGGCGCGCCCTTCGTCAAGGTCGAGGCCACCAAATTCACCGAGGTCGGCTATGTCGGCCGCGACGTCGAGCAGATCATCCGTGACCTCGTCGAAGTCGCCATCGGCCTGGTGCGCGAGAAGATGCGCGAGGACGTGAAGGCCCGCGCCCACATCAATGCCGAGGAGCGCGTGCTCGAGGCGCTGGTCGGCAAGACCGCCAGCCCCGCGACCCGCGACTCCTTCCGCAAGAAGCTCCGCGACGGCGAACTCGACGACAAGGAGATCGAGGTCCAGGTCGCCGACACCGGCACCGGCGGCATGCCGAGCTTCGACATCCCGGGCATGCCGGGCGGCAATGTCGGCGTGCTCAACATCAACGACATGCTGTCGAAGGCAATGGGCGGCCAGCGCACCAAGACGCGCAAGACCACCGTCAAGGATTCCTACGCACTGCTCATCCAGGACGAGTCCGACAAGCTGCTCGACCAGGACGAGGTGGTGCGCCGGGCACTCGAGGTGACCGAGAACGAAGGCATCGTCTTCCTCGACGAGATCGACAAGATCGCCCGCGGCGACGTCCACGGCGGACCGTCGCGCGAAGGCGTGCAGCGGGACCTGTTGCCGCTGGTCGAAGGAACGACGGTTGCCACCAAGTACGGGCAGATCAAGACCGACCACATCCTGTTCATCGCCTCGGGCGCGTTCCACATCTCCAAGCCGTCGGACCTTCTGCCCGAACTGCAGGGCCGCCTGCCGATCCGTGTCGAACTGAGGGCGCTGGACAAGGACGACTTCCGCCGCATCCTGACGGAGACTGAAGCGAGCCTGATCAAGCAGTACATCGCGCTGATGGCGACCGAGGGCGTGAGCCTCGACTTCACCGACGATGCCATCGACGCGCTCGCCGGCATCGCGGTCGATCTCAACGCCAGCGTCGAGAACATCGGCGCCCGGCGCCTGCAGACTGTGATGGAGCGAGTTCTCGACGAGATCTCCTACGACGCGCCCGACCGCAACGGCACGACCGTGACGATCGACGCGGCCTACGTGCAGAAACACGTCGGCGACCTGTCCAGGAACACAGATTTGTCGCGTTTCATCCTTTAACAGTCCGCGCCGGAGGCGATCCGGCGCCGGCCATTGGCGGACGGCAACAGCGAGATGTGGCCGAATGGAACCATACGGCCACCTTTCGTCGGGCGGGGTTGTCGGCGCTCTCGACTTGGTCGAGCGCTTTCCCTAGTTTGCCCGGCGGGTTCACGGGCGGCGGCGCATGACAAAGGCATATATTTCGGCATTCCTGGCGGTCGCGATGTTGGGCGCGGAGCACGCCGCGGCAGCGACCGTGGTCGCCGCCGGCAACGTCAATATCGAACAGCCTGCCGTGCCGGGTGCTTCCTCGCGCCGAACCAAAGCCGGCAACACGACCTTCGACGCCAAGTACCGCAAGGTCTATTCGCTCCTGAAGAACGACGCCGCCCTGCGCGGCAAGATCAAGTCGGTCGCCAAGGATTACGGCATCGACCCGATCCACATCGTCGGCGCCATCGTCGGCGAGCACACCTACAACGTCGACGCCTACGACCGGCTCCAGACCTACTACGTCAAGGCAGTCTCATATCTCTCGAGCAGGCTGAGCTTCAGCTACGATGGCGAGGACATCGCCGATCTCGTCAAGCGGCCACAATTCGACGGGTGCTCGGACAAATCGAGCAGTTACGAGCTCTGGGCATGCCGCGAGGACGTGTGGAACCTCTCCTTCCGCGGCAAGACGGTGGACGGGACCAGCTTCCCGAACGACCGCCTCAGCGCCACCTTCTTCCAGCCCTTCTATGCCGGGCAGACCTTCGGCATCGGCCAGCTCAATCCGCTGACGGCCCTGCAGATGAGCGACGAGGTCAACAAGGTCTCGGGTCTACCCAAGCTGGACGCGCGCGATCCCAATGCCGTCTACCAGACGATCATGGATCCCGACATGACGCTGCCTTACGTGGCAGCGACGCTGAAGACGTCGATCGAGGCCTACAAGCGCATCGCCGGCTTCGACATTTCCGGCAATCCCGGACTGACCGCCACGCTATACAACGTCGGCAATGCGGAAGCGCGTGCCTACACGCTCAAGGCGGAGAACGAGCGGCGCCAGGCTGCCGGCGAGCCGCTGAAGATGCCCGAGGAAAACTATTACGGCTGGCTGGTGAACGACAAGCTCACCGAGCTGAAGGCGCTCTTCTGAGTTAGCTGGCCTTGTCGCGGCCGAGCGCCGCCCGCAGTTGCCCGCACAGGTCCCGCAATTCCGCCTCGCCCAGTTCACCCACCGCGCGCGACAGGAGATTGGCGAGTTCGGTGGCAGCCGGCGACAGGCCCGACGTATCGATCACGACCCGTGGATGCGAACCCTCGGCGAGCTTCTGGAGTTCCTCCGCGTCGTCCCAGATGACGTTGAAGTAGCCGATGATCTTCTGGATCATTGGCCAGCTGGGTACGCCGCGATGCCCGTGCTCGAGCGCGGACAGGTAGGCCGCGCTGACGCCTATGGCGGCGGCCATGTCCTTCTGGCTGACGCCGCGCTCGCGTCTGAGCTCGCGGATGCGTTCGCCAAGCGGCGTCATGTGCCAAGCCTCCGCCTGACCCTCACATAGATCGCACCTGAACCACCATGGTGGCGTTCGGCATGATCGAGGCTGGAAACCAGCATGCGGAAGGGTGCGGTGTCCAGCCAGGCGGGGACCATGCGGCGCAAGACACCGTCGCCGCCCTTGGAATTGCCCTTGCCGGTAATGACGAGCACATAGCGCAATCCGCCGGCATGCGCTCGGCTCAGGAAGGTGAGCAGCAGCGAATAGGCCTCGTCCTGGGTCATGCCGTGGAGATCGACGCGACCTTCGATCGGCAGGCGGCCCTTGGAGAGCTTGTCGCGGGTCGGTTCGTCGAGCGTGTGGGCGACATACTGCCGTTTTGGCTGCTTGGCGGGTGCCGGTGCAGGTTGCTCGACGGCAATCTTCGTCGGCATGACCTCGGCCTTCGGCGCCTCGACTTTGGGGACCTCGGGGATTTCCACAGCGCGCTTGCCCTTGAGCGGCATGGTCGTGCGGGCGATGACGTTCCAGAGGACGCGCTCATCGTCGCTCAGCTTGCGCTCGCGCCGGCCGGTCATCGGGCAGCCTCCGCGACCAGTGGCTTCGGCAGCAACGCATAAAAATCCGCATCCGCGCGCACGACCCCGGCGATTTCGCCAGCGGCATCGCCCGAGCCCGCGAACAGGTCGCCCCGCGCCGTACCCGTGATGGCCGAGCCGGTATCCTGCGCGATCATCAGCCGGGCGAAGGGCTCGCCACCGAAAGCGGTGAGGCCCGGGGCCGCGATGTAGAAGGGAGTCCCGAAGGTGTGGAGCAGGCGGTCGACCGCGACGGACCGGCCCGGCGTGAGCGGAACCTTGGCGGCCGCTATCGGGCCGAGGGCAGAGTCGTCCACCGTCGCCTCCCGGAAGAAGATGTAGGAGCGGTTCTGCCAGAAGATTTCGTCGATCCGGTGCGGATTGGCTTTGAACCAGGCGCGGATCGACTGCATCGTCACTTTCTCGAGCGGGATTTCGCCGATCCTGGCGAGAATTCCGCCGGGACCGGTGAACCTCTGGCCGGATTTCGCCGCATAGGTGACCCGCCGCAGCGAGCCGTCGGTCATCCTGAGCCGCGCAGCTCCCTGGACATGCACGAAGAAGGCATCGACCGGATCGGCGACCCAGGCGATTTCGAGACCCTGGCCACCGAGAGCGCCCTTTTCTATCGCGGGGCGGTCGAAATATTCGACCAGGCCATCCGGGGTCTGGCGGGCAAAGGCGAGGTAGGGGTCCATCCCGGCCGTAAGGTTGGCGTCGTCGACATCGACAAGGTCAGCCGGGCGGGACAGGAGCGGAACGCGGAATTCTGCCGTTGCGACCGGTGAGGCATCGACCTCGGGCTCGTAGAAACCGGTGACGAAGCCAGCGGATCGATCGTCGGGGGTCACCCGGGCGGGAACGAAGTGACGCTCGAAGAAAGCGCGCGCCGCGGTCTTGCCGAGTTCGGCCTGGCTGCGCGCCTCGGCATAGGCTGCTTCGAAGGCGGCGAAATCGACACCGAGCGAGCCGGTGCGATAGGGCTTGGTCAGGACATGGAAAGCGGAGCACCTGAATGCAGAAAAGGCGGATGACTGGTCGTCATCCGCCCAACCGGGCAGTTCGGCGAAGGAAACGGGCCGGAATGCGGACGAGAGCGCCACGGGCGTCGCCCGCCGGCCGCTGTCAGTCTTCTTCCTCGGTCGCGACCAGCTTCCAGTTCGGGTCGCGCGAGCGCGTATCGCGGGCGAAGGTCCAGACATCCTTGACCTCGGCCACGGTCTCCGGATCGCCGTCGATGACAGCACCGGCCTTGTCGCGCGTCGCCGAAATCAGCTCGCTGACGATGCGCAGCGTGACATGGGCCTCTGAGCCCTTCATCTCGGCCGAGACGATGTCTGCCTTGTCGATGCCGACGAAAGAGGACTGGATCTTCTCCGAACGGCCCTCGCGGTCGTTGATCGCGGCGACGAAACCGTCGAAGACCTCACGCGACAAAAGGTTCTTGAGCGTCTTCCGGTCGCCATCGGCATAGGCCATGACGATCATCTCGTAGGCCATCTTGGCGCCGTCGACGAAGCCCTTGGGTTCGAAGGACTGATCCGCGTCCTTGATCGCGCGCAGGCCCTTGTTCAGATCGGTGCCAGGCTTGGCGAACGCATCGATCGCGGCGTAGGAATCTTCCGCAGGCTCGCCGGCCGCCCGCTTGCGCGGCAGCGAAACGACGTTCTCCGACTTGTTCTGTTCCTGCTGGCGGCTGCGGTTGGCCGTATAGGGGTCGAACGGCGGGCGTTCGTTGCCAGTGCGGCGGCCAAGCACGTTGCGCAGCTGGAAAAAGATCACCACCGCCGCGATCAGAAAGAAAATCGTGCCGAAATCGAAGAATTCCATACCTTCTGCCGATCCGTCCCTTGTTCGCGGCCGAAGCCAGCCTATCTGCCATTCGCCGGCATGCGCCGTCTTAGCTACTGCATATAGAACGCATGCGCCGATCATTCAAATCAAAGGCGCAGTGTCTTATCTAGAGATGTATGCGGTTTGTCTGTGACCGCATGTCGCTGGCACGTCAACTGCAACGGAAACGATCCCTTTCATGCTGCCCCTCCTGATCCTTGCCCTGCCGTTGCTGGAAATTGCCGGTTTCGTGGTGGTGGGCAGTGAAATCGGCGTCCTGCCGACCATCGGCCTGGTATTGCTGAGCGCCGTGGCGGGCTCGGTCCTGCTGCGCGTGCAGGGTTTCGGGGTCATGGCCCGGATCCGCACTGAACTCGAAGCCGGCCGCGACCCAAGCAAGCAGCTCGCCAATGCCGCCATGATCGTCCTGGCCGGCGTACTGCTGCTGATCCCTGGCTTCATCAGCGACATCGTCGGCATCCTGCTGTTCTTGCCGCCGGTCCGCGAGATCGCCTGGCGCTTCCTCAGCAAGCGGGTGCATTTCGCCTCGGACTTCTCGGGCTTCGCCCGCCGCGGCCAGCCGGGCCGTAGCAGGACCATCGACCTCGACGAAGACGAGTTCCGACGCGAGCCCGGCACGAATCCCAATCCGGACTCGCCGTGGCGCTCGCTGCCCGAGGACCAATCCCGCCGCGACTGACACCGGCAAAACCTTGTCTTGACCGGCCGGGCATGGTAGCCAACGCGCCACTTTCAATGGGCCGCGTGGCGGCTTAGCCAAGAGGACAAGGGCTTATGGCCAACACCAACGACGCGCCCGAAGGCGCGGCAAACACCGGCAACGGCAACACGCAGCAGCCGACGCTCAACGTTCTGGCTCAGTATGTGAAGGACTTCTCCTTCGAGAGCCCCGGCGCGCCGAACTCGCTGCGCGGCCGTGACAAGGCCCCCGGCATCAACATCAACGTCAACGTCAACGCCAACCCGATGACGGACAAGCAGTTCGACGTCAACCTGACGCTGAATGCCAAGGCCGCCTTCGACAAGGAAGTGCTGTTCAACGTCGAGCTCGTCTATGGCGGCGTGTTCCGCATCGACGGCTTCCCGCAGGAACACATGCTGCCGCTGCTCTTCATCGAGTGCCCGCGCCTGCTGTTCCCGTTCGCCCGCCAGATCATCGCCGACGCGACGCGCAACGGCGGCTTCCCGCCGCTGATGCTGGACCCGATCGATTTCGCGCAGATGTTCCAGCAGAAGATCGCCGAGGAAAAGGCTGCCTCGAAGGTCAAGGTCAGCTAACAACGCTGAACTCAGACTGCGAATTCAAAGCCCGGCCTCGCGCCGGGCTTTTTCGTTTCCGGACTGTCGATCCGTTTTCACCGGACACGGTGATTGTTCAGGCGGATTCCGGAACCTGGTTAAGCTTGGCCCAGATCGCCTTTTCGCCGAGCGTGCCGACGAGCTTCTCGTGCGCGGCCAGTTCGGCCTCGCTCAGCCGCGATGGCAGCGGCTCCGGACGGACGGACACAACGATGTCAAAGTCATCCGAACCACGGCCGTTGCCCGACGCGGACGAGACGCTGTCGAGCACGAGCGCTGCCTGCTTGCCGCCGATCAGCTCGATGTAGACTTCCGCCAGCAGTTCCGAGTCGAGGAGGGCGCCGTGCTTGGTGCGGCGGCTGTTGTCGATGCCGTAGCGCCGGCAGAGCGCATCCAGCGAGTTCGGACCCATCGGATGCTTGCGGCGCGCGAGCGCCAGGGTGTCGACGAGGCGGCCTGCATCGATCGCCGGCTGATCGAGCCGGGCGAACTCTGCATTGATGAAGCCGAGATCGAAGGTGCCGTTATGCGCGACGAGCTTGGCGCCATCGATGAACTCCATGAATTCGTCAATGATCTCGGGGAAGGTCGGCTTGCCTTCGAGGTCGGCATTGGAGATGCCGTGCACGTCCTGCGCATCCGGGTGAACCTGCCGCCCCTGCGGGTTGATGTACTTGTGGAAGGTGTTGCCCGTCGGGAAGCGATTGATCATCTCGATCGCGCCAATCTCGATCACGCGGTCCTCGCGGTTGTCGAGGCCGGTGGTTTCCGTATCGAAAATGATCTCGCGCAAGTGCTGATTCTCTCTTTGATTGAGCATGATCTTGCCGAAAACCGGCGTCCACTTTTCGGGCTCATGCTTTTGCCGCGAGCATGCTCCCGCAGCCAGCCGGCGGACAAGTGCGGCGATTGGCCAGCTAGGGCTTTCCCACCGTCAAATCGGCTATGATCAACCGGACTGCGGCGCGTGCCGGCTCCAGGCCCTTTCCCGTATCGACAATGTAGTCGGCGAGCCGGCGCTTTTCAGCGTCCGGCACCTGCTTGGCCAGGATTGCCTCGAACTTCTCTTCCGTCATGCCGGGTCGCGCGAGCACGCGTTCGCGCTGCACTTCGGCAGGGGCCGTCACGACCACCACCTTGTCGACGCGGCCGCGGCCGCCCGTCTCGAATAGAAGCGGAATGTCGAGCACGGCGATCGGCGCACCGGAGGCTCGGCTCCTCTCGAGGAACGCGCCGGCATCCGCCCTTACGAGCGGATGGACGATGGCCTCGACCTTCTTCAGCGCCTCGGCATTGCCCAGCACATGGCGGGAAAGTTCGTTGCGGTCCACCACTCCGTTCCTGACCGTGCCGGGAAAAGCCGCCTCGATCAGCGGCGCTGCCTCGCCGGCATAGAGCCGGTGCACCGCCTCATCGGAATCGTGTACCGGCACGCCGGCCTCGACGAACATCTGCGCGGTGGTCGACTTGCCCATGCCGATGGACCCGGTCAGTCCAAGCACGATCATTTCTTGGCATCCAGGTCGGCGACGATCAGGTCGCGCAGTTCGGCCGTGACCTCCGGCCGGCGCCCGAACCAGCGCTCGAAACCCGGCACGGCCTGGTGCAGCAGCATGCCCAAGCCGTCGACGGTCTTCAGGCCACGCGCCCTGGCTGCGGCAAGCAGCGGCGTTTCGAGTGGCACATAGACAATGTCGGTGACGATGGCATGGTCCGGCAGGCCCTCCGGATCGGCCGGCAGGCCCTCATTTCCATGCATGCCGAGCGCCGTCGTGTTCACGAGCAACGACGCATCACCGAGAAGCTCGTTCGTTGCACCTTGTGAATGCGCCGAAACGCCCGCTCCGAACTGGCGCGCCAGTTCCTCGGCGCGCTCGACCGTGCGGTTGACGATCCTGATGTCCTTGAAGCCGCGCTGCTTCAACGCGTGGATGATAGCCCGCGACGCGCCACCGGCGCCGAGCACGACAGCCACGTCGCCCCGGTCCCAGCCGGGCGAAAGGTGGTCGAGATTGGCGGCAAAACCGTAGGCGTCAGTGTTGCCGCCCCACATAACACCGTCCTCGAACCAGACCGTGTTCACGGCGCCGATCTGCTCGGCCGCCTCGTCGCGGCGCTGGACACTGGCGAAGGCCGCTTCCTTGTGGGGGATAGTGACGTTGCCGCCGCGGAGGCCTGCAGCCCCGAGGCCGGCTAGAAAAGCTGGAAAATCGGCCGGAGCGACGTCGATGGCCGTGTAGCTGCCGTTGATGCCGTAGCTTCGCAGCCAGTGGCCGTGGATCATCGGCGAGCGCGAATGCGCGATCGGATGGCCGCAGACGAACGCCTTCAACAAGTCAGCCATCGATTGCGCCCAGCTTCCTCAGTTCTTCCAGGAGGGGCAGGAGCGGCAGCCCTACGATGGTGAAGTAGTCGCCTTCGACCTTTTCGAAGAGCTGGATGCCTTCGCCTTCGATTTGGTAGGCGCCGACGCTCGACAGCGCCTTGTCGCCGACGCGCGCAAGGTGGCGGCCTATGAAGCCGGGATCGAGCTTGCGCATGGTGAGCGAAGCGATGCCGACATGGCGCCAGAGCGCCTCACCGTCCCGAACCAGCACTACCGCGCTGTTGAGATGGTGCGTCTGGCCGGAGAGCTTGAGCAGGTGACGGCGGGCAGCCTCCATGTCGGCGGGCTTGTGGAACACCTCGTCGCCGAGCGAAAGGGTCTGATCGCAGCCGAGCACCAGCCTGCCGGGGTGCTCTTCGCTGACCGCCGTGGCCTTAGCCTCGGCCAGCACCAGGGCGACGTCTTCAGGAGACGCTCCGCTGTCAGCGAGCGGCGCTTCCAGCGCGCGTTCGTCGAGATCCGCCGGGATCGCTTCGACTTCTATGCCGGCATGTTCCAGCAGCTTCTTCCGGAACGGGCTTCCGGACGCGAGAATGAGCTTTTCGGTCATGGCCTTGTCCTGTCTCGAACCGCGGCGTTCGGCGCCGCCATGGCCTTCGGTCCTAACGGCTCTTGTTGCGCAGGGCAACGATCGCGGCTGCCGTCTCCTCGATCGAACGGCGGCTGACGTCGATCATCGGCCAGTTGTGGCGCGTGCATATCTGCCGCGCATAGGCCAGTTCCTCGGCGATCGCGGCCCTGTCGACATATTCCTGCGCGTCGAAAGCCATGGTCGAACCGAGCACGCGGTTCTGGCGCACATGCGAGATGCGCTCGGCCGTGGCCACCAGCCCGACCACAAGGGGCACCTTGGCGCTGATGAGACTGTCGGGCACCGGCACGCCGAGCACGATCGGTATGTTTGCGGTCTTGATGCCGCGATTGGCGAGATAGATGCTGGTCGGCGTCTTCGACGTGCGCGAGATGCCGATCAGCACCACGTCGGCCTGGTCCATATCGTCGGGCAACTGCCCGTCGTCATGTTCCATGGTGAAGTTGAGCGCATCGATGCGCCGGAAATACTCCGCGTCGAGGACATGCTGCGCCCCGACCCTCCGGCCCGCAGGCGCCCCGAGATAGGATTGGAACACCGTCAGCACTGGTTCCAGAACCGAAACACAAGGCAGGCCCATCGTAGCGCAACGGCTGTCGATGATGCCGGCCAAGTGCTGGTCGACCACAGTGTACAGCACAATGCCCGGCTCTTCGTCGATATCGTCGAACACCTTCATTAGCTGCTTCTCGGTGCGGATCAGAGGGTAGATGTGCTCGATCGCCCGCGCGTCCTTGTATTGCGCCGAAGCCGCGCGGCCGGCTGCCAGCAGGGTCTCGCCGGTGGCATCCGAAATGAGATGGAGATGGAAGAAGCTCTGGGGTTTGTTCACAGGTGGCGCCCGGGTCTGTGGTCAAATGTGGAAAAAGGGCCGGCTCGGCCCGATGAGGTCGGCGCGACTGTATCAGATGCCGACTTGTCCACAATTCGCCTCGCTGTCGGTTTCGACTCCGCGTCGGGGAGTATTGTGGGGATTGTTTTTTCATCCACGACCGCCCACAGAATCAGCAAGCTTCGACCTGATTGCTACAGCCTTGATTCAGATGGTTGAATCGGACGCGCTCACGGAGTTTTCCCCAGTGGCAAAAATGGCTGCGCGTCACTATGACAAGTGGATATCGATGGCCTCCTATGGACAGGTCTCAATTCCCGATTCCAACAGAGTCTAAGAATTAGAAGAATCCTTCGATATAAATTTTTGTTTATAGAAGGCTCAAGGAAAGCGACGCTCCATGCCCGTCAAACGCACCGTGCTCGAAGTGCTGAAAGGTCAAAGCCAGACGGTTCCTCCGCTCTGGATGATGCGGCAGGCGGGGCGGTATCTCCCCGAGTACCGAGAGACCCGGAAGGCTGCCGGAAGCTTCCTCGATCTCTGCTACAACCCGGATCTCGCGGTTGAGGTCACGCTGCAGCCGATCCGGCGTTTCGACTTCGACGCCTCGATCCTGTTTTCCGACATCCTTGTCGTGCCGCATGCGCTTGGGCGTGACCTGCGCTTCGAAGAGGGGCGGGGACCAGTGATGACGCCGATCTCGGCGAGCGAAGTGGCCGCACTCGACGGCGAAACGTTTCACGTGAATCTCGAACCGGTCTACGAGACGGTGCGACGGCTGCGTAAGGAGTTGCCTGAAAAGACGACGCTGATCGGCTTCTGCGGCGCGCCTTGGACGGTGGCGACCTACATGATCGCCGGTCATGGCACCCCGGACCAGGCGCCGGCCCGCCTGTTCGCCTATCGTGAGCCGGAGGCGATGGCGAGGCTGCTGTCGATCCTCGCCGACCACTCTGCCGCCTATCTCATCAGGCAGATCGAAGCCGGCGTGGACGTGGTCCAGATATTCGATTCCTGGTCGGGCGTGCTCGACGAGGCTACCTTCGAGGCGTGCTGCGTGAAGCCGGTGGCCGAGATCGTGCGCAAGGTGAGGGCGGTTCATCCCGACGTGCCGATCATCGGCTTCCCTAAGGGCGCAGGCGCCCAGCTCTCGACCTATAGGGAGCGCACCGGTGTGACGGGGCTCGGCCTCGACTGGACCGTGCCGCTCTCACAGGCAAGGGAGTTACAGGCAGGGGGTGCAGTGCAGGGCAACCTCGATCCGCTTCGGTTGGTCGCCGGCGGCAAGGCGCTGGAAGATGGCGTTGACGCCATCCTGAAGGCGTTGAGCACAGGTCCGCTGATCTTCAATCTCGGGCATGGAATCACGCCTGAGACTCCGATCGCGCATGTCGAGGCCATGGTGAAGCGGGTGAGGGAGTTCCGGCCATGACCAGCCAGAACATACAGTCATCGAGCGGATCGACCGCGGCGAAGCGCGCGGTGATATCGGTCGTGATCCTGGTCGTGCTGACCGCAGCGCTCTTCTACCTGGCGCCGGACGGGTTCTACCTGTGGGCGAAGGCCATACATGTCATCGCCGTCATCTCCTGGATGGCGGGGATGCTCTATCTGCCGCGGCTCTTCGTCTACCATGCGGAGGCCGAAAAGGGATCGGTGCAGTCCGAGACCTTCAAGGTGATGGAGCGGCGGCTCCTGCGGGCCATCATAAACCCGGCCATGACCGTGACATGGGTCTTCGGTCTGTGGCTTGCGTGGAAGGGCTTCGGCTTCTCCGGTGGGTGGCTGCACGCCAAGATCGCCGCGGTTCTGCTGATGTCGGGCGTGCACGGCTACCTGTCGGCGTCGGTTCGTCGTTTCGCCGAGGATCGCAACGAGAAGCCGTCTAGGCACTGGCGCATCGTCAACGAGATTCCGACCGTGCTGATGATAGCAATCGTGATCCTGGTGGTCGTCAAGCCGTTCTAAAACGCTTCCAAAATTGTCGGACCGCGCCTTGCTCTTTGGGTCGGGGAGGGATACAAAGCTGTTCTTCCTTCCCGCCATGCGCCGTCTTCATCACGCTCTCTGGCCGCGCCCGGCGCTTATCGCGATAAGCCGATAGAATTCTCCCCACGCTCACCCAGAGTCCGTTCATGCAGGAAATGAAACTCCAGGATTTCAAGAACAAGAAACCGACCGACCTGATTGCATTCGCCGAATCGCTCGAGGTCGAGAACGCCAGCGTGATGCGCAAGCAGGAGCTGATGTTCGCCATCCTGAAGAAGCTTGCTGCCCAGGATATCGAGATTATCGGCGACGGCGTGGTCGAGGTGCTGCAGGACGGCTTCGGCTTCCTGCGTTCGGCCAACGCGAACTACCTGCCGGGCCCGGACGACATCTACATCTCGCCGTCGCAGATCCGCCGCTTCTCGCTTAAGACAGGCGACACCGTCGAAGGCCCGATCCGCAGCCCGAAGGAAGGCGAACGCTATTTCGCGCTGCTCAAGGTCAATACGATCAATTTCGACGACCCCGAGAAGATCCGTCACAAGATCCACTTCGACAACTTGACGCCGCTCTATCCGAACGAGCGGCTCAAGATGGAGACGGAGACCCCGACCAAGGATCTTTCCGCTCGCGTCATTGACCTGGTGGCGCCGCTCGGCAAGGGCCAGCGCGGCCTGATCGTCGCGCCGCCGCGCACTGGTAAGACGGTGCTGCTGCAGAACATCGCCCATTCGATCACCGCCAATCATCCGGAATGCTACCTGATCGTGCTGCTGATCGACGAGCGGCCGGAGGAAGTGACCGACATGCAGCGCTCGGTGAAGGGCGAGGTCGTGTCCTCGACCTTCGACGAGCCGGCTGCGCGCCACGTCCAGGTCGCCGAAATGGTCATCGAGAAGGCCAAGCGCCTCGTCGAGCACGGCCGTGACGTCGTCATCCTGCTCGATTCGATCACCCGTCTCGGCCGCGCCTACAACACCGTCGTGCCGTCATCCGGCAAGGTGCTGACCGGCGGCGTCGACGCCAACGCCCTGCAGCGCCCGAAGCGCTTCTTCGGCGCGGCGCGCAACATCGAGGAAGGCGGTTCGCTGACGATCATCGCCACCGCGCTGATCGACACCGGCAGCCGCATGGACGAAGTGATCTTCGAAGAGTTCAAGGGTACCGGCAACTCCGAAATCGTGCTCGACCGCAAGGTTGCCGACAAGCGCATCTACCCGGCGATGGACATCCTGAAATCCGGTACGCGCAAGGAGGACCTGCTGGTCCAGCGCCAGGACCTGCAGAAGATCTTCGTCCTGCGCCGCATACTGGCGCCGATGGGCACGACGGATGCGATCGAGTTCCTCATCGACAAGCTGAAGCAGACCAAGACCAACGGCGACTTCTTCGATTCGATGAACACCTGATCCCGCCTCAGCGACGCCGAAGTGCTTCTTCGAGCTTCTCGGCGTCGGTGATGACAGGAAGGCAAATCGGGCCGGCGCAGAGATAGGCGCCGGCCTTTTTCATGTTAGGCAGTTCGTCTCCTGGCAGTCTTGCCGCCGCCGGGTTTCCTCCGAGCGGCAGCAATATGTCGACGCGGCGTGGATCGGGACTCCGATTCGCTGCCGAAACGAGATTTGGTTCGCCCGGATTTTCGACGATCACGAGCTTCGAGGGCTCGAGCAACAATGCGCATGCGTTGACGATGCCCGCCTGCCCGTATTGCTGGCTCTGGATACGACCGGCCGCGTGGGTCGCCACTTCCCAAGCGCGCCGTTCGAGCGCGTGGTCGGCGGTGGCGGTCGCCAATCCGGTCATCGCTTCTATGATCTGGCCGGTGGACGAAGGAATCGCTTCATCGACATCGCCGCGGATGCGAAGAGGCACATCGAGGCTGTCGGACGCGGTGAGGAAATAGCCAGTTCCGGATGAGTCTAGATGCCAGCGGTCAAGTTGCGCGAGGAATTCCCTTGCGCGGTCGAGATAGGCGGCCTCGTGCGTTCCCTGGAACAGGGCAACCGCCGCGTTGATCATAGCGGCATAGTCGCTGGAAAGCGCCGGATAAAGCCGCTTGGACTCCAGGCTGGAATGGGGCAGGCGGCGGTCTCCGTCGGCCGATGCGACGATGCTTGCGAAGGCCTTGGCCGCGGCTGCGATCCAGTCAGGCCTGCCGAGCGAACGCCCCGCCTCCGCAAGGGCCCCTATCATCAGTCCGTTCCAGTCGGTCAGGGCCTTGTCGTCGCGGCCGGGGCGGACGCGCCGCTCGCGTTCTGACAGCAACCTGTCCGCGATAGCACGGGCCGCATCAGGCTCCGCCAGTGCCAGTGTTACCTGGTTTTCCGTTTGGCAGATCACAGGGTCACCCTCCCAGGCCGTCAGCTTGGAAAGCGTGAAGTATCTGAAAAATATCGATGAATCGCTCCCAAGCGTCGATTCTATCTGCGCGGTGCTCCAGGTGTAGAAGCGGCCTTCCTCCCCCTCGCTGTCGGCGTCCAGGCTGGAGGCGAAAACACCGCCCGGCATGCTCATTTCTCGCAGCAGCCAACCGACCGTGGATTCGATTCGTTGCCGAAACAGTTCATTTCCGCTGACCGCATATGCCCAATTGAGCAGCCTGACCAGTTGGGCATTGTCGTAGAGCATCTTCTCGAAATGCGGAATCATCCACTCGGCGTCGGTAGAGTATCGGGAGAGACCCCCGCCTATGTGATCGTAGATGCCGCCGCGCAGCATCTGCTCTAGGCTTTCGAGGACGTCGTCGCGATGCCTGCTGTCGCCCGTCCGGAGCCACGACAGCCACAGCGTCTGCATGAAGGGAGCGTTTGGGAATTTCGGTGCGCCGCGCAACCCACCTTTTTCCCTGTCGATCATGCCGGATATGCCGGATGCCAGGGATTTCAGCTGGTCGGGTGTGATATCGGCCGCACCGGCGCTCCCGCCAAGCCTTTCGCCTACATGCTGGCTGAGTGCCTGTGCGCCGTGCAGGATGCCCGGCCGCTTCTCTCGCCACGCGGCATCGACGGCATTGAGTACTTGTATGAAGCCGGGGCGGCCATAACGGGCGTCGCGCGGAAAATAGGTGCCGCCCCAGAACGGCTTGGCATCCGGCGTCAGGAACATGGTCAGCGGCCATCCGCCTTGCTCGCCCATGCTGGCAAGTGCTGCCATGTAGATCTGGTCGATGTCGGGGCGCTCTTCGCGGTCAACCTTGATATTGACGTACAGCCGGTTCATTACCTCGGCGACTTGGTCGTTCTCAAAACTCTCGTGGGCCATGACATGGCACCAGTGGCACGCGGCGTAGCCGACAGAGAGCAGGATCGGCCGGTCGAGCCGAACTGCCTCGGCAAGCGCGTCCTTCGACCAACCTCTCCAGTGCACGGGATTGTCGGCGTGCTGGCGCAGATAAGGACTGCCTTCTTCGCTGAGCAGGTTCTTTGGCGGAAGCATGGTCGGCTTGTTCCGTAGCAGGTGATAAGAGATTTCAAACTAGGGCGCTTCCGAAAGGCCGGCAAATGCAATTCACCGAATCGATCGTCGCACTGTCTAGCGGGCATCTGCCGTCCGGGGTCGCGATCGTCCGGATCTCCGGGCCGCACGTTCGATTCGCCCTCGAAACGATTTGTGGCGCTGTTCCTGAAGCGCGTCGTGCCCGATATGGCTCGTTGCATCGGGCCAGCGGCGAGCTGGTCGATCGTGGACTTGCGCTGTTCTTTCCCGGTCCAAACAGCTTTACCGGCGAAGACTGCGCGGAATTCCATGTCCATGGGGGCAGGGCAGTTGTCGCTGCGCTGTTGGGAGAGATCGGTGGCCTCGCCGGTTTCCGGCACGCCGAACCGGGCGAGTTCACGCGGCGGGCGTTCCTGAACGGCAAGATGGATCTGCTCGCGGCGGAAGCGCTCGCGGACCTCATCAATTCGGAGACCGAGGCACAGCGCAAATTTGCCGTGCTGAACGCCGGGGGAGCGCAGAGTGATCTCTACCGGTCCTGGCGGCAGCGGCTGATCCATGCGCGTGCGATGATCGAAGCCGAGATGGACTTTGCCGACGAAGCCGACGTCCCCGGTTCGGTGTCCGATGTGGTCTGGGACGATGTTTCTCGGCTGATCCAGGAGATTGACCGGCACATCGCCGGATATGGCAAGGCGGAGATGATCCGTGACGGCTACGATGTCGTGATCCTGGGCGCACCCAACGCGGGCAAATCGAGCCTGCTCAATGCGTTGCTGAAGCGGGAAGCCGCAATCGTCACCGACGAACCGGGCACAACCAGGGACCTCGTCGAGGCTGCGCTCGATCTGGACGGTTTGAAGATAAGGGTGACAGATACCGCCGGGCTGCGTGAACCTGCCGGAAAGGTCGAAGCGATCGGCATCGAGCGTGCACGGGAGCGGGCCAAGTCGGCCGATCTCATATTGTATCTGGAAGACATGGCAGAGCCCGAGGTGGCGGCCGCACTTCCGGACGACGTTCCGTTTGTCAGGGTAGGAACGAAGCTGGACCAGGTCCAGGGCGATGACGCCTCATATGATATTCGGATCTCGACCAAATCTGGCGAGGGGCTGGGTTCACTGTTGGATATCGTTGCCGAAAAGGCCCGGGATGCAGTCGGTGGCCGCGCCGACGTATTACCGTCCCGGATGAGGCATGTCGATCTGCTCATGCATGCCAACCGTCATCTCGAAGACGCCCTCGAGGGCGGGAATCAGGCACTGGAACTCAAAGCCGAAAATCTGCGCCTGGCGAGCGACCGAATCGGTCGTATTTCGGGTTCGGTGGACGTCGAAGACCTACTGGATCTGATCTTTTCACAGTTTTGCATCGGCAAGTGATTCACGTGAAACATTGCCCGCGGATCCAGAATCCTCGGTGATTCACGTGAAACATCCGGAAGAACTGTAACGCCCGCGCGGAGTGGTTGTTTCACGTGAAACCACCACCAGAGCGATTCTCTTGACATAGGGTGTCGTAAGGGACATCTGTCGGACATGCTTTTCAGGAGAGAGTCATGAGCGAACGCTACGACGTCGTCGTAGTCGGCGGCGGGCATGCCGGTTGCGAGGCTGCATCCGCAGCTGCGCGGGCTGGGGCCAGGACCGCGCTGGTCACCCTGCGTCGTGACACGATCGGAACCATGTCCTGCAATCCGGCCATCGGTGGCCTGGGCAAAGGGCATCTCGTTCGCGAAATCGACGCGATGGACGGGCTTATGGGCCGCGTTGCAGACGCTGCCGGCATCCAGTTTCGCCTGCTCAATCGCCGCAAGGGCCCAGCAGTGCGCGGTCCGCGCACCCAGGCGGACAGGAAGCTCTACCGTCTGGCGATGCAGGATGCCATTGCCGCACAGGCCGGCCTCGATGTCATCGAAGGCGAGGTGTTTGATTTTGCGATCCGGGAAAGCCGTGTCGAAGGTGTCATCCTGGCGGACGGACGGCGGCTCGATTGCGGCGTTATCGTGCTGACGACGGGGACGTTCCTGCGGGGCCTCATCCACATCGGCGATCGCAAGTTCCCGGCCGGCCGCATGAACGAAGAGGCCTCCCTCGGGCTTTCCGAGACTTTGAAACGGGCTGGGTTCCGGCTCGGTCGGCTGAAAACCGGCACGCCGCCGCGCCTTGACGGCAAGACCATTGACTGGGCTTCGCTCGACAAGCAGGCCGCGGACGAGGAGCCAGTTCCGTTCTCCTTGCTGACGGACAGGATCGTTAATTCGCAGATCGAATGCGGCATCACGCGGACAACTGACCGCACCCATGCGATCATCCGCGAGAATCTCGGCCGCTCGGCAGTGTATTCCGGATCGATCGAAGGGGTGGGGCCGCGCTATTGTCCTTCGATCGAAGACAAGATCGTGAAGTTCGGCGACAGGGAGGGGCACCAGATATTCCTGGAGCCTGAGGGGCTGGACGACGACACGGTCTATCCGAACGGCATCTCCACGTCGCTGCCGGAGGACGTCCAGCTCGAGATCCTGAAGTCCATTCCCGGACTCGAAACGGCTGTGATGCTGCAGCCCGGCTATGCGATCGAGTACGACCATATCGATCCGCGCGAGCTCGAGCCGACGCTGGAAACCAAGCGCGTGCGGGGACTGTTCCTGGCAGGGCAGATCAACGGTACCACCGGCTACGAAGAGGCGGGTGCGCAGGGTCTTCTGGCCGGGCTCAATGCCGCGAGGTTGGCCGGCGACGGCAAGCCTATCATTTTGAGCCGCACCCAGGCCTATATCGGCGTCATGGTGGACGACTTGACCAGCCGGGGCATCAGCGAACCCTACCGGATGTTCACCTCGCGCGCCGAGTTCAGGCTGTCGCTGCGTGCCGACAATGCGGACGAGCGACTGACGCCGATGGCAATCGAGCTCGGGATCGCCTCGACCGAGCGGGGCGCGCGATACCGCGACATGATCGGAAGGGTCGATCGAGCGCGCGAACTCGCCAAATCGCGACAACTGTCTCCAAACGAAGCCCGACGCTTTGGGATTGATGTGAATCTCGACGGCGTGAGGCGATCGCTGTACGAGCTTCTCGCCTATCCAGATGTCAACCTCCGGCAGCTTGCCGCCGTAGAACCCGAGCTGCAGTCGATCGACAGAAAGACAGCCGAGTCGCTTGAAACGGAGGCGAAATATTCGGTCTATCTCGATCGGCAAAGGGCAGATGCTGCGTTGATCCTCAAGGAAGAGGAGAGGATCATACCCGATGAGCTTGATTTCGAGTCCGTTCCGGGCCTTTCCAACGAATTGAGACATAAGATGAAGCTACGCAGACCGCGTTCGTTGGCCGAGGCTCAACGCATTGACGGCATGACACCCGCTGCCCTTGCGATCATTCTCACGCATGTCCGCAACGCAGAGGCACAAAATCGCCGGGGTGCTGCGTGAGCGAGAATGCCTATGCCCGGTTGCAGGATGTTGCCGGGCCAGTTTCACGTGAAACATACGACCGCTTGAACGCATTCGAAGGTGTGTTTCGCAAATGGGCGCAGGCGATCAACCTGGTCGCTCCGTCCACACTCGCTGAATTGTGGGAGCGCCATATCCTCGACAGCGCGCAAGTTGTCCGACTTGGCGGCGAGTCCACGAGATGGCTCGATATTGGTTCGGGAGGCGGGTTCCCTGGGCTTATTATCGCTTCGATGATTGCCGAGCGCAACGAAGCCTCGATCGATCTGGTGGAGAGCAATCGCAAGAAGGCCGGCTTTCTGCAGGCGGTCGTCGGGGAATTGCGGCTGCCGGCGAAGGTGCATGCGAAGCGCATCGAGGATGTGCAGGTCACGATACGCACGCCGGAGATATTGAGCGCCCGCGCGCTGGCGCCGCTGCCACTGCTGCTGGAGCTTTCGGCCCCGTGGCTCGAGGCCGGAACGACGGCGCTATTTCATAAAGGCCGGGATTACCGGCAGGAACTTCAAGATTGCGCTCACAGGTGGAGATTCGATCTGGTAGAACATGCCAGCCTGACCGACGCGCAGGGAGTCATCCTCGAGATTCGGAGCCTGCGTCGCGCTTAACAGCGACGCCGAGACGGAAGACAGCAGTCAGCCATGAATACCGGACCAAGAATCATTACAGTCGCGAACCAGAAGGGCGGGGTCGGCAAGACGACCACGGCCATCAATCTGGCGACCGCCCTGGCAGCCATCGGCGAACGCGTTCTCATCATCGATCTGGACCCACAGGGCAATGCGAGTACCGGACTGGGCATCGACCGGCGTGACCGCAGCGCATCGTCTTACGACGTCCTTACCGGCGAGCTGGAGATCGAAGCGGCTGCTATGGAGACGGCCGTGCCGGGCCTGTCGCTGATCCCGTCGACGCTCGATCTGCTTGGAATCGAAATGGAAATCGCCTCGCAGCCGGACCGCGTCCTGAAGCTGCGCAACGCTTTGCGGGCGGCAGCCGCTCGCGCGGCCAACTACAGCTACGTCCTCATCGACTGCCCGCCGTCTCTCAATCTGCTGACGCTGAACTCCATGGCTGCGGCCGACTCGGTCCTGGTGCCGCTGCAGTGCGAGTTCTTCGCGCTCGAAGGTCTCAGCCAGCTTCTGGAGACGGTCGACCAGGTGCGGCAGACGATCAATCCGGATCTGTCGATCCAGGGGATCGTGCTCACAATGTTCGACGGCCGAAACAATCTCGCCAACCAGGTGGTCGAGGATGTCAGGGCCCATATGGGCGAGAAGGTGTACGAAACGGTCATCCCCCGCAACGTGCGCATCTCGGAGGCGCCCTCCTACGGGAAGCCTGCCATTCTCTACGATCTGAAGTGCTCCGGCAGCCAGGCTTACCTGCAACTTGCGTCGGAAGTGATCAGGCGCGAGCGCAAGCTGCGGGCTGCGTGAGACCGATTCGGTAGCGAAACAAACCGGAAAAGAAGAAGAAAATGAGCGAAGACCTTTCCAGAAAGCGGCTCGGACGAGGCCTCGCAGCCCTTATCGGCGAGATGGACAAGCCGGTGGTGCCGGAACAACAGCCGGTGGCCCTGGCCGACGGGCGCGTGCCGATCGAGTTCGTAAGCCCCAACCCGCGCAATCCGCGCCGGCATTTTGCCGAGGCCGACCTCGCGGACCTCGCCCAATCCATCCGCGAGCATGGGCTTGTTCAGCCGGTAGTCGTGCGGCCTGCAGCGCAGTCCGGGCGGTATGAGATCATCGCCGGCGAACGCCGCTGGCGCGCCGCGCAGAGAGCAGGCGTCAACGAGATTCCGGTCATCGTCCGCGACGTCAACGACCGTACGGCCCTGGAACTCGCCATCATCGAGAACGTCCAGCGGACCGACCTCAACGCCATCGAAGAGGCACTCGGCTATCAGCAACTGATCGAAGATCACAACTATACCCAGGCCGATCTCGGCCAGGTGATCGGCAAGAGTCGCAGCCATGTCGCCAACACCTTGCGGCTGCTCAAGCTGCCGGACGTCGTCCGCGACATGCTCATCAATGGGGAATTGTCGGCGGGCCATGCGCGGGCGCTGATCACGGCGGAAGACCCGGTGTCACTCGCCAAGCGCATCGTCGAAGACGGTCTTTCGGTGCGGCAGGCTGAGGCGCTGGCCCAGCTTCCCGCATCCGCGGTGGCCGAGCAGAAGCAGAACCGTTCGGTCGACAAGGACCCCGATACGGTCGCGCTCGAGAAGTTGCTCACGGACGTCGTGGGCATGAAGATTTCCATCGCGCACAAGGAAAAGGGCGGTGGTGAACTGCGCGTCGCCTACCGCAGCCTGGAACAGCTGGACGATCTTTGCCGCCGCCTGAAGAGCGAAGCCATCTGATTGATTTTGCTAAGCAATGTGATGAATAACGCCGGCTAATTAGCCGGCGTTTCTATTTGCGGGCGCTAAGTCTCGCGCCTTCGACGGCGATACCGAGCATCGCCTGGCGCGCGAGTGCGATGGCGAGATCCGGACGCTTTCGGGTCTGAAGCGTGGTCGACTGTACTCGGGCAAGCGCCCGGTTCAGTGTGTCGGAGTTCCAGCTCGCCAATGCACGTTCCACCGCGCGGCGCCTGGCGAAGAACACAGGGGGCCGCGCTGCCGCGACGACTGCGGCGGCATTGCGGTTGCCGCTTTCGAGTTCGCCACGCATCAAGTGCAAATTCTGCAGGTGCCGCGTCGCTGCGGCGAGCAATTGCGCTGCCTGGCTGCCGGATTGGCACTGCTTGGTGAACGCCGCGTCGAACTCCGCGATGTTGCCGCCGAGCGCGGCATCGATGGCGTCGTCCAGCGACAACGCCGAAACGTCGCCGGTCATCGCCTTGACGTCCTCGAGCGTGATTTCTTCTTTGCCCATTGCGTAGAGTGTCAGCTTCTGCACCTCGCCGCGGGTGGCGAGGCGATCGCCGCCGAGACTGCGGCGCAGGGCGTTGCGGGCATCGAGCGCCATCGTCAGACCCGCTGCGCGCAATTCGTCGTCGATGACGGTTTCGAGGTCGCGCGCCTCGTCGCCGTAGCAGGGCAGGGCCATGCCGGCGAAGGCACCCTCGACGATTGTCCGCAGCGCGGCACCCTTCTTGAGGTCACTGGCCTCGATGAGCACGATCGCATCGCGAGGCGGATCAGCGGCGAGCGCCTTGACGTCATCGGCCAATCCCTTCTGGGCCCCCGCATTGCGGACCCAGATCAGCCGCCGTGGAGCAAACATCGGAACGGTGCGCGCCTCGTCGACCAGCCGGCCGGCGTCACGGTCGACGTCCGCGGCGTCGAGTTTCACGACGGAGAAGGGATCGTCGAGCGGCAGGCCGGTCTTGGACGCGAACGCCGCTGCCCGCTCGGAAACCAGGCCGCGGTCCGGGCCATAGATCAGGACGACCACCGCCTCCGGCGAGGGCCGGGCGAGCCAGGAATCGACCTCGTGTGCTTTCTTCTGAGCCATATCGCCCTGTTAGCACAGGGCTGGGCACGGCAGCAGCAGTTTTGTCCTGTCAAAACGACGACAGCCCGAGGATCGGCGCTCCCCGGGCTGTCATGCATCAACTCAACCGTGGCGGCTGCGATCTCAATCGTCGTCGACCAGGATGCGCTCGGCGGCGCCGTCCATGTCTTCATACTGGCCACTCTTGAGCGACCAGAGGAAGGCCGCAAGGC
Organism: Mesorhizobium sp. SCN 65-20; assembly: GCA_001724355.1. Lineage (GTDB taxonomy): Bacteria > Pseudomonadota > Alphaproteobacteria > Rhizobiales > Rhizobiaceae > Aminobacter. Next base: position 22,826 of record MEEF01000040.1, read on the forward strand.
CCAGGGCGCCAAGAAACAGCGCGATTGGAAGCAGGAAGATCAATCCGGTCATGACGCGATTGCCTCCTTGGACGGGAAGGCGGGCGAGGGTTCTGCCGGCTTGTCAGACCGAGCGGCCCTGCCGGTGCCGAGCCTGAGCCCGTTGGCGATCACGATAACCGAGGAGCCCGACATGGCAAGTGCGGCGACCAGCGGCGTGACGTATCCGAGCAGCGCGATCGGCACGGCAATAGCGTTGTACATCACAGCGAGCACCAGGTTCTGGCGAATGAGGCGGTTGGCTTCCTTGGACGTGGCCAGGGTGAGGGGGATGGCAGAGAGGCTTTCGCGCAGGAAGACGAAATCCGCGGCACTGCGGCCGATATCGGCGGCGCTGGCCGGCGCGATGGAGACATGGGCGGCGGCCAGGGCCGGCGCGTCATTGAGCCCGTCGCCGACCATGAGAACCTTGCGGCCCTCGGCCTTCAGTTGTTCAAGGCGTTCCACCTTGCCGCTCGGCAGGACGCCGGCCTTGGCTTTGTCTACTCCCAGAGCCGAGGCGACGTTAGCGACCGCCTCGGCGCGGTCGCCGGAGAGGATTTCGACCTCGATGCCCTTGTCCTTGAGCTGCGCGATCGCGGCGGCAGCACCCGCGCGAAGCTGGTCCTCGAAGCGGAACTCGGCCTGAGGCGCACCATTTTTCGACAGGATTGTGCCAGACGCAGTGTTCGACTTACCGTGCAGCGCCCATTCGGCGCGGCCGAGTCGGTAGACGTCGTTGCCGCGCCGTGCCTCGAGGCCGAATCCAGGCACTTCCTCGACCGCATCGAACGTCCATTTGCCCGTACCCACGGCCGCATCGGCAAGGGCGCGGGATATCGGATGACGCGAGTGCACCGCTATCGCAGAGGCCAGCGAAAGTGCTGCGGCAGGCACGTCCCGCGCATTGGTCAGCCGGGGCATTCCGAGCGTCAGGGTACCGGTCTTGTCGAAGACGACGGTGTCGATCTCCGCCAGCCGCTCCATCGCCGAGCCGTCCTTGACCATGATGCCATTCTCGAACAGGCGGCGTGCAGCCGCCACCTGGACGATCGGCACGGCAAGGCCGAGCGCGCAGGGGCAGGTGATGATCAGCACCGCTATGGCGATGGTGATTGCAAGGTAGGCGTCACCGGAGATGGCAATCCAGCCGAGGAATGCCAGGAAGGCGGTCAGGTGGACGACGGGTGCGTAGAGCGCCGAAGCCCGGTCGGCGATGCGGCGATAGCCGCTGCGGCCGCTCTCGGCAGCTTCCATGAGCCGCAACATCTCGGCGAGGAACGAGTCCTCCGCGACCGCCGTCGCCTCGATGGTCAAGGGACCGGTGAGGTTGAGGGTTCCGGCGCGCAGGACGGCGCCTGGTTCCACCGCGACCGGGTCGCTCTCGCCGGACACGATGGCGCAGTCGAGTTCCGACCGTCCTTTAACCACCCTGGCGTCGACCGGGACGCGCTCGCCGGCAGCGAGCATGATCTGCATGCCGGGCTTGATGTCGCCGACCGGCAGGTAGGCGTTGGAGCCGTCTGGATAGAGCACCGTGGCGCCCCGTGCGGCCAGCCGGGCAAGGCCCTTCACGGCGACCCGGGCGCGTTCGCGCATCACGTGGTCGAGCGTGCGTCCGATCAGCAGGAAGAAGAGCAGCGAAGCCGAGGCGTCGAAATAGGCGTGCGGACCGCTATTGGCGGTCTCGTACAGGCTCATGCCATAGGCGAGGAGCACGCCGATCGAGATCGGCACGTCCATGTTGGTGCGGCCGTTGCGCAGGGCACCCCAGGCCGAGCGGAAGAAGATGCGGCCGGAATAGGCCAGCGCCGGCAGCGCGATCAGCGCCGAGATCCAGTGGAAGAGGTCGCGCGTGGCATCCTCCGCGCCGGACCAGACCGAGACCGAAAGCAGCATGATGTTTGCTGCCGCAAAGCCCGCGATGCCGAGGCCGCGGATCAGTTCCGCCAGCGTCTCGTCCTTCTCGTCGGCACCCTGCTCGAATAGATGGCTCTCGTAGCCCAGCTTCGCCAGCGTATCGACGATGGCCGGGACGCCGGCATCGTCGCGCCAGCGCACAGAGACGCGCTTTGTCGACAGGTTGACCCGTGCGTATTCGATGCCGTCCAGCTTGCCCAGCCCCGACTCGATGTTTGCCATGCAGCCGCCGCAGTGAATGCCGGGCACCGAAAGGTCGATCTGGCGCACGCCGCCGGGCAGGACCCGGCTCGACAGGGCCATTTCCTCACGCGACGGACCCTTGGGGGCCCCGCCCGTTAGCAACAGCGCCTCTTCGGCGGCGGGCGCGCAGCAGCTCATTTGAGCTCTCCGCCGGCGACGACGACACGCCGCGATTCGAGGTAGGGCGGAGCGTTGCGGATCTTTGCCTCGGTGTTGACGACCCAGATGCCGTCGCGCACGGGAGCCTGGGCAACGAAGGCGCCGTCCTCCGCCCGTTCGAGCGTCGCCTGCCAATCCTCGGCCTCGTAGGCCGGTCGCCGGAAGGCAACGGTCACGCCCTCGGCAGCCACGGGCGAACCGGAGGCGTCCACCAGCGTGTAACGGATGCCGCCTCCGGAAATCGTGAGCGAACCCTTCCAGCCGAGCGCCTCCTGGGCCCTGAATTCAGCGACCTTCTCGTTGAACTCCTGGCTCGCGACGTAGGTGTTCTGGACGACGAGGCCCGTCCAGCTCGTGTTGGCATAGACCGCCATGGTCAGGTTGACGGCGATGATCGTACCGAAAAACGCGATCATGATCGCCAGCATGTGCCAGCCGGTGAACTGCCTGGGCTGAAGCGGGCGCAAAGTCATTTTCCGGCCTCCGGGACGTTGAAGTTTGCCACATAGGAGTCGGTTTCGGAACTCGACTTGTCCTGCACGACGAACTTGAAGCTCTGGCCCTCGACGGCCTGCTCGCGCGGCTGGCGCACATAGACGCGCACGGTCTTGAGCTTGTCCGGATCGGCCTGGATCTCGACTGTGCGGCTTTCGGTGCCGTCCATGCCGACCACAGTCATGACCGCGTCCGGCAGGCCCTCGAGGCTCAGTGTCACGGTGCGCGGCTCCGGCACCATGTTGAGCAGCTTCACGGTGTAACCGTTGCGGATCGAGCCGTCGGACAGCCGCACGAATTGCGGATTGCGGTCCTGCAGCACGTTCAGGTCGAGACGGTCGCGGCTGAACAGCGCCACCAGCAGTCCGACGCCGATCAAGCTCCAGGCGCCGGCGTAGACCAAGGTCCGCAGGCGGAACAGGCGGCCGATATGGAAATGTGCGATGCCTTCGTTGAGCTTGCCCGCGCTGTCGCGCACGCGCTTGGGCTCGATGGTGCCGGTCGTGGGGTCTGTGGCGATGGCCATGTTCGACTGGTAGTCGGCGAGGGTGGCATAGGAAATCAGGCCGCGTTCCTTGCCGATCTTGTCCATGACGCTGTCGCAGGCGTCGATGCAGAGCGCGCAGGTGATGCATTCGAGCTGCTGGCCGTCGCGGATGTCGATGCCCATGGGGCAGACGGCGACGCAGGCGTTGCAGTCGACGCAATCGCCGACGGACAGGCCCTCGGCGGCCGCCTTCTTGGCATGGCGCGAGCGCGGTTCGCCGCGCCAGTCGTTATAGGTGACGGTCAGCGAATTCTCGTCGAGCATCGCCGCCTGGATGCGCGGCCAGGGGCACATGTAGGTGCAGACCTGCTCGCGCATCAGGCCGCCGAACACGTAGGTCGTCGCCGTCAGGATGGCGACGGTGATGTAGGCGACGGCCGCTGCCTGGCCGGTGACGAAATCCATCAGCAGGGTCGGCGCGTCGGCGAAGTAGAAGATCCAGGCGCCGCCGGTCGCGACCGCAATTGCGAGCCAGATCGCGTGCTTGACGACGCGCTTGCCCAGCTTGCCGGCCGACCAGGGGGCTCCGTCCAGCTTGATGCGGGCGTTGCGGTCGCCTTCGATGGCGCGCTCGACGACGAGGAAGAGGTCGACCCAGACGGTCTGCGGGCAGGTATAGCCACACCAGGCTCGGCCGACGGTGGAGGTGACGAGGAACAGACCGATGCCGGCCATGACCAGCAAACCGGCGACGTAGAAGAATTCCTGCGGCCAGATCTCGATGGCGAAGAAGTAGAAGCGTCGGTTGGCGATGTCGAGCAGGACGGCCTGGTCCGGCGCATAGGGCCCACGATCCCACCTGATCCATGGCGTCAGGTAGTAGATGCCCAGCGTGACCAGCATGATCAGCCATTTGAACTGCCTGAACCGACCGGATGCGCGTTTCGGGAAGACCTTCTTTCGTGCCGTGTAGAGAGGCTGTCGCGTCTTGGCCGAGTTGACCGCTTCGACCTCGAGCCGCTCTACTTCCTTGTCGTCAAGCATTCCATTCTCCTGTGGCCGCCGCCACGCCGGGCATAGTACTGGCAGCGTAGATCGGCCCTTGTGCCCTGAAGCCGGTCGGAGCGCCTTGACTCAGGTCAAACCACCATAGCGCAAAAGAGGCCCGACATCGCTGCCGGGCCTCTCACATTTCGTCTACTGCTGGAAGCGGCAGATGGTCACGAGCCGCCGCCCAGAGAATGGACGAACACGGCGAGTTCCTTGACCTTCACGTCGCCCAGCCGGGCTCCCCATGCTGGCATGACGCCGTGCTTGGGCTGACGTACCTGCTGCGCGATGGCGGCCTGGTCGGATGCGTAGAGCGCGATCGCGTCGGACAGATCGGGCGCGCCCAACTCCTTGTTTCCCTTGGCATCGTCGCCATGGCAGGCTGCGCAGTTGTCGGCAAAGACCTGGGCGCCGGCAGGGACGAGGTCCGGCGTCTCGGCCTTGCCCGAGAGGCTCGCGACATAAGCGGCGACCTCGTTGATCTGCTGCGGCTCCAGCACTTCGGCGAAGGCCGGCATTTCGGAGGCGTGCGTCTCTTCGTCGCCGGCGAAGCGGACGCCGTGCGAAATGGTCTGGTAGATCTGGTCGATGCTGCCGCCCCAGAGCCATTCGTCGTCGTTGAGGTTGGGGAAGCCGGGCGAACCCTGTGCGCCCGAACCATGGCACTGCACGCAGTTGACCTTGAAGGCGGCAGCGCCGGCCGAGGTCGCGAACTGGCGCAGATTGTCGTCCGCCAGGATCTCGCCGACGCTCTTGGCGGTGACGGCCTCGACATAGGCGCCCTTGGCCGCCTCGGCGGCGGCGAGTTCGGTCTGGACGTCAGCGCGGCTGGAATAGCCGAGCACGCCGGTGGTGGCGCGGGTGATCATCGGCCAGGCCGGGTAGGCGATGGTATAGAAGATCGCCCAGATGACCGTGGCGTAGAAGGTCCACAGCCACCAGCGCGGCATCGGATTGTTGAGCTCGCGGATGCCGTCCCATTCATGTCCGGTGGTCTCGACGCCGGACAGTTCGTCGATATGCTTTTCGCTCACAGATCAGTCCTCCTTGAGCGGGATTTGGGCTGCCCGCTCGGCGGCCTCTTTGCTGCCGGGACGAAGCGCGAAGATGAACACGCCGGCTACGAAAATGGTCATGGCCAGGAGGCCCCAACTGTCGGCGAAGTGTCTTAATGTGGTGTAGTCCACGACAGTCCTCCTAGCGGAAGTTGGCTTCGGGCTTGTAGGTCGAGAAGTCGACCAGGGTGCCGAGCATCTGCAGATAGGCGACGAGCGCGTCCATTTCGGTCACGGTCGTCGGGTTGCCGTCGAAATCGCCGATCTTGGCCTTCGGGTAGCGTGCCAGCAGGCCGCTGGTGTCGGCGTTCGGGTCGGCTTGCGCCTTGAGGTCGGCGTCCGCACTGGCGATCATCTCGTCGCTGTAGGGAACGCCGACGCGGCGGTTGGCCACCAGGTCGTAGCTGATGTTCTTCACCGTGAGCGGAGTTTCCTTGAGGAACGAGTAGCTTGGCATGACCGACTCCGGCACGACCGAGCGCGGCTCGATCAGATGCTGGACATGCCACTCGTTGGAGTAGCGGTCGCCGACGCGGGCGAGGTCGGGGCCGGTGCGCTTCGATCCCCACTGGAAGGGATGGTCGTACATCGACTCCGCGGCCAGGCTGTAGTTGCCATAGCGCTCCACCTCGTCGCGGAAGGGGCGGATCATCTGGCTGTGGCAGGTGTAGCAGCCTTCACGGATGTAGATGTTGCGGCCGGCGAGCTCCAGCGGCGAGTAGGGACGCATCCCCTCCACCTTTTCGATGGTGTTCTCGAGGTAGAAGAGCGGCGTGATCTGAACGATGCCGCCGATGCTGACGACGATCAGCGAGCCGATCAGGAGGAGCGTCGCGTTTCTCTCGAGGATCTGGTGTTTGTCGAGCAGTGCCATGTCTCAATCCTTACTTGGCCTTACTGGGCAGGCTGGAGGGCCGGAGCGGAGCCGGGCAGCGGTTCTTCCTCCCGCTGGTATCCGCGGATCGTCATGTAGACGTTCCAGGCCATGACCAGGCCGCCTGCGAGGTACATGAGGCCGCCGACGGTGCGGAGGATGTAGTAGGGGTTCATGGCCGCGACGCTTTCGGCGAAGGAATAGACCAAGAAGCCCTGCTCGTCGTACTCGCGCCACATCAGGCCCTGCGAGATGCCGGCAACCCACATGACCGCGGCGTAGACGACGATGCCGAGAGTGGCGAGCCAGAAGTGCCAGGTGACGAGACGCATCGAGTAGAGGCGTTCACGGCCCCACAGGCGAGGCACCAGGAAGTAGATGGCGCCGAAGGTGATCATGCCGTTCCAGCCGAGAGCGCCGGAATGCACGTGGCCGATGGTCCACTCGGTGTAGTGGCTGAGTGAGTTGACCGCCTTGATCGACATCATCGGGCCTTCGAAGGTCGACATGCCGTAGAAGGCGATGGCGATGACCATCATGCGGATGATCGGATCGGTGCGGATCTTGTCC
>MEEF01000041.1 GCA_001724355.1 Mesorhizobium sp. SCN 65-20
GAGCGTGTTGAGGCAGAGGCAGGTTCCATAGCTGTCGGCAGGTATCGGGAAAGTGCCATCGGGCTCCACCAGGAAAGTGGGTGCGATCTTGGGGTCGATGTTCAACGAGTCGTATGCGATGCCGCTCGGGAGCAAGTCGCGATAGAGCGAGTTTTCTCCGCCGCCGACATCCAGAACGGCTCCTTGAATTTCCAGTTCCCGGAGTCTTTCGTACTCAAGGGCTCGTAAGCAGCTTAGCTTGCGCTTGCGCGCGTAGATGGTGCTCCAACGGGTAAGGCTTGGTAGAGGTGGTGCGACATATGTATAAGTCAAGATTCGTCTCTCGGAACCTGTCGTCTGTAGTGCGATTCTTCTGTTCGAAGGCGCAATGTCGTGCAAGCGTCTAGCAAATAAATTCAGATATCTCTATATCGCGATCACTCGACCATCTGAAGTCGCCCGCTGCCCATTTCGTACTGTCATTCCGATGCAATCGTCCTCCTGTCTCAGCACCCTCCCCAAGCAGAACACACGCACAGTGGAATCAAGATTCCCGGTGTCCATGTTCATTATCTGCCTCAACGAGGAGGACTACATCGGCAATTGCATCGATAGCCTGCGTGGCTGCAGCGACATCGTCATAGTCGACTCGGGCTCGACCGACGGAACGCTGCCGCTCATACAGTCTTACATCGAAAAGGGCTGGCCGATCAGGTTGTTCTCCGAGAAGTGGCGGGGATATGCCGGCCAGAAGCAATTCGCACTCGACCAATGTCGGGAGGACTGGTGCTTCAATATAGATGCCGACGAGCGCTTCGACGAGGCGTTGCGAACGGCGTTGCCGGATCTCCTGGCAGCGGACGAGTCCGTCGTCGGATGGCGGATCGCGCGCCGACCTTACCTCATCGGTTATGGTTACACGCCCGAGCATGTGCATGAACGGCGTAACCTCAGACTCATTCGCCGCGGGCGTGGTCGTTATGACCTTGCGCAGCGAGTGCATGAGGGCATTCGCCCGGACGGGCGCGTAAAGGCTTCTCCAAAAGGGAGCTTGCTTCACTTCCGTCCTCTTCCGATGGATCAGCAAGTTCTCAAGGAGAATAAATATTCATCGCTCAAGGCCGACCAGTTGGTTGAGGCCGGAAATGGACCGCGCCGGTTCAGGCTTGTATTCAATCCGCCTATGTTTTTCCTTAGGCTTTACTTCAGAAATGGCCTGTGGCGCTGCGGATTTACCGGCTTCATCGAAGCAATGACCGGGGCGGTCTATTCCTTCATGACCGAAGCAAAGATATACCAGCGCAATGCGCTTCGTACCAAGCCGTCGTTCGATGACGTGGATCGAGGTGTGCGAGTGGGGCAGGGGAACGACTGATGCGGGTCCTGCACTTCCACTTCGGCAAAGACGGCGGCGCGGAGCGGTTCTTCGTGCATCTGCTGAATGCCTTGGCCGAAAAAGGCGTCGAACAGACGATCGTGATCCGGCCCGGCCGCAAGTGGAAAACTGAAATCCACGGTTCAGTCGAGATACTCGAAAGCCACTTCCGGACAGCGTCGCCAGATCGCTTGCTGTTGCCGCTTCGAGTGAAGGCGTTGATCAAGTCGTGGAAACCGGACAGCATCCTGGGTTGGATGCCCAAGGGCGCAAAGCTCGTGCCCGGGAATGTGGAACCGCTTCGGCTCGCACGGCTCGGAGACTATCCGACATCACTGCGAAAGTTCCGCAATATCGATACGCTGGTCTGCAATACGCCGGGAATTGCCCATCACGTCCGGTCCATGGGATGGGACCGCGGGGTCGAGGTAATCTCAAACTTCACGAGCTTGGAGCGCCTGGCGCCTGTAGACCGCAAGTTGCTCGACACGCCGACAGATGCCTTCGTGATCTCTTCGATGGGACGGTTCGTTCCCCGAAAGGGCTTCGATGTTCTGATCCGCTCGCTGCTCGACTTGCCGGACGCCTATCTCTGGCTGATCGGTGGCGGTGAGGAGGAGGGCAACCTGAAAGGGCTTGCCGATCACCTTGGAGTCGCCGATCGGGTTCGGTTCGCCGGGTGGCAGAAGGAGCCGCGCCGCTTCGTCGCGGCAAGTGATTGCTTCGCCATGGCATCCAGCCACGAGCCTCTGGGCAACGTCATCCTCGAGGCCTGGGCGCAAGCCATACCGGTGGTTTCTACGAAGGCCGAGGGCCCGCTATGGTTCATGCGCCACGGAGAGAACGGCTTGATGGTCGACATCGGTGATCACAAGGCGTTCGCTGCCGAATTCGCGCGTATCCGGGCCGACAGTGAGCTTGCCGGCAGGCTGGTCTCCGGTGGGTTGGACACGCTTGAGCAGCAGTTCTCGGCGGATGCGGTCGCCCAGACTTACATCGATCTGTTTGTTTCTCGCTCCAAACGCGCCGCCTAAATCCCCACCAGCCCCTCGTCCTTCACCTGCCTTATCGTCAGCGCCGTGCGCACGGTGTCGACGTTGGGCGAGGACGTCAGTTCCTCGATGACGAAGGTCTGGAAGGTGCCGAGGTCGGGGGCGACGCAGTGGAGCATGAAGTCGCTTTCGCCCGACACCATCCAGGCGCTGCGCACGATCGGCCAGGTGCGCGTGCGGTCGGCGAAGGATTTCAGGTCGACCTCGGACTGACGGTTGAGGCCGACCAGGCAGAAGGCGACCACATCCATGCCGAGCGCGGGTGCGTTCAGCACGGCCCGATAGCGCTGGATGATGCCCTCGTCCTCGAGCCGCTTCACCCGGCGCAGGCAGGGCGGCGCCGAGATGCCGACGCGGCGCGACAGCTCCACATTGGTCATGCGACCGTCGTCCTGCAATTCGCGCAGGATCTTCCAGTCGATGGCGTCGAGGTCGGCCTTGATCGGCATGGGCGCTCCGGGTTCCGCGCAAGAATCTTTCGTTTATCGTCATTAAACCAGCGGCGGGATTTCGGAAACCCGAGCCCGGCAAAATGCCTCGCCGGCACGCCGCGAAAGCGGCCGGTTGCAAGCTTTCAGGGGAGTAACATCTTGTCGCCTTGCACCGGGCAGGGGTGAACCCCTAGATTAAGGTCGATCCGCGCCCCATTTTTCGGGCGCGATACCCGTTTCCATCGACCATGAAGGCCCTGCGATGACCGCCAAACATGCGCCCGTCCTGATCATCGGCTCCGGCCCGGCCGGATACACCGCCGCAATCTATGCCGCGCGCGCCATGCTGAAGCCCATGCTCGTGGCCGGCATCCAGCAGGGCGGCCAGCTGATGATCACCACCGAGGTGGAGAATTATCCGGGCTTCGCCGAGCCGATCCAGGGCCCGTGGCTCATGGAGCAGATGCGTCTCCAGGCCGAGCATGTCGGCACCGAGATCATCAACGACATCATCACCGAGGTCGACCTCGACGCGCGGCCGTTCCGCGCCAAGGGCGATTCCGGCACGCTCTACACGGCGGATGCGCTGATCATCGCCACCGGCGCCCAGGCCAAGTGGCTCGGCCTGCCCTCCGAACAGGTGTTCCAGGGTTTTGGCGTCTCCGCCTGCGCCACCTGCGACGGCTTCTTCTACCGCGGCAAGGACGTGGTGGTGGTCGGCGGCGGCAACTCGGCGGTCGAGGAGGCGCTCTATCTCGCCAACCTCGCCAAGGCCGTGACGGTCGTGCACCGCCGCGATCACTTCCGCGCCGAGCGCATCCTGCAGGAGCGCCTGTTCGCCAAGGACAACATCAAGGTCATCTGGGACCACGCTGTGGACGAGATCGTGGGCGCGCCAGCGCAGAAGCCGCTGCCGCCGTCTGTCAATGCCGTCCGCCTCAAGAACGTGCACACCGGCGTGATCACCGAAATGCCGACCGACGGCGTCTTCGTGGCGATCGGGCACGCGCCGGCGGTCGAGCTGTTCGTGGGCAAGCTCAAGCAGAAGCCGAACGGCTATCTGTGGACCGAGCCGAATTCGACCCGCACCAATGTGCCCGGCGTGTTCGCCGCCGGCGACGTCACCGACGACATCTATCGCCAGGCGGTCACCGCGGCGGGGCTCGGCTGCATGGCCGCGCTCGAAGCGGAAAAATACCTGGCCGGCATCGAAGTGCATCGCGAAGCGGCCGAATAGGCCGGCCAAACGCCAAACATAAGAGGGGAACCATGGCGTTGGATTGGGATAAGTTGCGCGTGTTCCACGCAGCGGCGGAGGCTGGCTCGTTCACGCACGCGGCTGAGACGCTGCGGCTGTCGCAGTCGGCCATCTCGCGCCAGGTGAGCGCGCTCGAGCACGACATCGGCGTGCCGCTGTTCCATCGCCACGCCCGCGGCCTGGTGCTGACCGAGCAGGGCGAGATGCTGTTCCGCACGGCGCACGACGTGCTGATGAAGCTCGAGACCATCAAGACGCGGCTGACCGAGACCAAGGACAAGCCGTCCGGCGTGCTCAGGGTGACGACGACCGTCGGTCTCGGCGCGGGCTGGCTCACCGACCGCATCCAGGAGTTCCTCGAACTCTATCCCGACATCCAGCTGCAGCTCATCCTCGCCAACGAGGAGCTGGACCTGACCATGCGCCAGGCCGATTGCGCGATCCGGCTCCGCCAGCCGCAGCAGCCGGACCTGATCCAGCGCCGGCTCTTCACTGTGCACTTCCACCTCTATGCCTCGCCGGCCTATGTGGCCAAGTACGGCAAGCCTGAAACGATCGCCGACCTCAAGAACCACCGCATCGTCACCTTCGGCCTGCCGGTGCCGATACACCTCAGCGAGCTCAATTGGCTGGAGACGGTCGGCGATTTCGAAACCGGCCAGCGAGTGCCGACGCTGCAGATCAACGACATCCTGTCGATCAAGCGCGCGGTGCAGACCGGCGCCGGCATCGCCATGCTGCCCGACTACGTCATCGGCAAGGATGCGGGGCTGGTGCAGCTGCTGCCGGAAACCGAGGTGCCGTCGTTCGACACCTACTTCGCCTATCCCGACACGATGCGCGACCAGGCCAAGCTGCACGCGTTCCGCGACTTCGTCATCGCCAAGGCCCGCAGCTGGGCGTACTGACCTCTCCAGTCAGTCTCCCTGCCACGGCGTGAGCCGCGGCAGCCAGCCGGGTACGTTGCTGCGATAGGCTTCGTATTGCGCGCCGTAGCGGCGGGCGAGGACCGGTTCCTCGTAGCCGCGCACGAAGGCCGCCATCGCAGCGCCCACCAGCGCCGCATAGGCGACGAGCGGCCAATGGGCGAAGATAAGCGCCTGTCCCAGGATGATCGAGATCACCGCCACGTACATCGGGTTGCGCACGTAGCGATAGACGCCTCCGACCACGAGCTTGTCCGTGGGAGCGACCGGGGCAGGGGTGCCGGTGCCCTCGAGCGCGAAGCGGGCGAAGGCATGCAGCAGCACCGCAAGCGATGCGCCGATCAGCACTGCGCCGGTTGTCACCAGCGGCCACGGCGCGAGGGGGAGGCCGTACCGCTCCGTCAGCCACCAGGGAACAAGCCCGGCCACGACACCGGGCGCCAGGACGAAGAACACGGCACTGCCGGCGATTGCGGAGGGTTTGTGCACCGGTGCACTCCCGTTGAGCGGCTTGCCGTCATCTTGCCCATGTGGCGCGTTTCTCCGCAACAATGGACATTTGCCTGCCCGCTCGCGCGCCAGTGCAGTGCAGCGTAATGTTGCGGCGGTTCGGCTGCGTTTCACAGCATGGCGAAAGGCGATCCATGCGCCGCAGCAAGCCGGATTTGGCGAGTTTGCTTGGTCCTATTGGGATTCTAACGTTGTTGGACCACAGCCAGCGCCTTTTTGCATGAGTGCGTTGCAAAATAGGTGCTTGTTTGTTGGGCATGGAGGGCACATATATTGACCATCTCAAGGGCGCGTTCCTCCTCCCATTAGCGCCCTCGAGTGTTCCCCTCTGGAGGTTTAGCCTTAATCGGCACTTCCAAACAAACTCAGCCGGATCAGCACTGATCCGGCTTTTTTGTTGCCGAAATTCTGGCTCGGGACACCGCGTAACAGTGACATGTAACGTCAGGTAACATTACCCGAACCCCCTGATCGGCATAGCTTTTACGTGGACGCGGTGGTGGCGCTGCGGGAGATGGGGGCATCACTCGTCGCGCCAGGCTCAGGCAACACGCCGCGTCCAGCAGTTTGCCGATGGACCCACATCGGCCACGAAGCGGCGGACCTGCCGTCCCGCCTCCCGCGGAACGGTCCGCAAAAAGCGGCGTCCGAGATTCCTCCCCGGACGCCGCTTTTCTTTTGCCTGTTACATGTAGAGCCTGGCCGGGTCCTTGCCGGCATAGAGATGAGAGACCTCCGCCGCGTAGCCGTTGAACAGCTGCGTCGGCACGAGTTCGCCCGTGTGCAGCACACGCTCCCTGGCCTGGCTCCAGCGCGGATGCGGGACCTCCGGATTCACATTTGCCCAGAAGCCGTATTCGCTCGGCTGTATGGCCTCCCACAGCCCGACGGGCTGCTCGGCGACGAACTCGATCTTGCGAATCGACTTGATCGACTTGAAGCCGTACTTCCACGGCAGTGCGATGCGGATCGGTGCGCCGAACTGCTTGGCCAGCGGCTTGTCATAGGCGCCGGTCACAAGGAAGGGCAGGTCGATCGCCGCTTCCTCGATGGTGACGCCCTCGACATAGGGCCAGGGATAGATGAAGTCGTTCTGGCCCGGCGCCATCTCGGGATCGAGAAACGTCTCGAAGCGGATGAACTTCGCATCCGACCTGGGGGCGGCCATCGCGACCAGGGACTTCAGCGGGAAGCCGCTCCAGGGAATGGTCATCGACCAGGCCTCGACGCAGCGGTGCCGGTAGAGGCGGGTTTCCAGCGGGAACTTGCGGATGAGGTCGTCGATGGCAATCGTCATCGGCTTGTCGACGAGCCCGCCTATGGCGACTTCCCAAGGCCGTGTCTTGAGCTGCTGGGCGTTGGCGGCGATTTCCTTGTAGGTGCCGTATTCGTAGAAGTTGTTGTAGTTGGCGTTGATCTCTTCCGGTGTCAGCGAGCGATCGAGCTTGTAGGCCTCGTTGCGCTTGGCCGGGTAGAGGTCCGCGGTCGGGTCCTTCTCCTCCGCCCGCGCCTGGCGCGGCAGTACGCCCGCAGCCATGCCCAACCCCATGCCCGCGAGGATAGCGCGGCGGTTGAGGAAGATATGCTCAGGCGTGGCCAAGGCCTCGGCGATTGCCCAGGACGGACGTCGATGTATGGCTGGCATGTCGAATGCTCCAGTGCGCCGGAAGGTTCGACCTTCGGGACGGCGAAATCAATTGTCTGCCTGTTCACATACGTGTGCGCGGCCCGCCGTGTTTCGCGGTCACGGGAGTTTGATAGCGGTTTGTGTGGGGGGGGCTGGCATAGGAGGGCTGGCTGCCGGGGCAGGACGTAAAATAATGGTTGTGGCCGTGGGTTGGAGATTGCGATTTGGGGGATGAAACCCGGTGAACTCCAGGTTCCAATACCGTCAGCGTCACGGCATGGATTCCCGACACTCTCCGCTCGTTCCTCGCTGACGAGGTCGGGAATGACGGAGATGGGGGCGTTGCCTCGGCCAACCCGCGGCGTCATCTCGGGACACCGTTTCCATGAATTGGAGCGGCTGACACTGGCCGCAACGTCCAATGCACTGGTCATTCCCGACCTCGTGAGCGAGCGAAGCGAGTGGAGAGTGTCGGGAATCCATGCCGTGACCTCAATGAAGGCGGTGACGGTACAAACCGACACGTGGAGTAACCAGCAAGCGCCTCACATTAGATGCCAGGCGATATCCCGCCACTCCGGATTGCGCTCCTCGATCAGCTTGATCTTCCATGCACGCGGCCATTTCTTGATCGCCTTCTCGCGGGCGATGGCATCAACCACGAGATCGTACTCGTCGAACCAGACGAGCCGCGTCACGCCATAGCGGGCGGCAAACTTCGAGCCGGTTCCTGTCTGGTGCTGGAGCAGGCGACCAGCAAGATCGGATGTCACGCCGGTGTAGAGCGTGCCGTTCTTCTGCGAGGCGAGGATGTAGACGTACCCCTTCCGTCCCATTCGGGGACCTTAGCCGGAGGTGGCTGCGCGGCAAGCCAATTCTTGCACCGGATCCGATCTCGTCGCGATCGCAGTATGGATTCCCGACACTCTCCGATCGTTTCACTCGCTCACGAGGTCGGGAATGACGGATTGCAGGTGTCGCCCTGGCTAACCGTCAACGTTGCATCCGTTGCCGCAACACCCGCTTTTGTCATTCGCAGGCCCAGAAGAAGCGCGCAGGCTCCCCAATTCGTCATTCCCGACCTCGTGAGCGAGCCACGCGAGCGGAGAGTGTCGGGAATCCATGCCGTGACATCAACGAGGCGCGCGGCGGTGCAGGATGTTCGGACGCGTCGGGGAACTACACGGGCGGTAGTCAGAGCCACCGGGCGACCCGATGGGTCGCCCGGCATAGCAGGAGCGCCTAGGCCGCCTTGCCGGCGGATTGCATTGCTTCGTCGGCGAGGCGGCCGGTGAGTTCGGACATGTGGTCGAACTCGGCGCGGTAGGTCGCGGCACCCGCGGTTGCCGAGCGCAGCTCGATGATGAGGTCGCCGATCTCGGACTGCGGCATGGTCACTTCCACCACGTCCCAGCCTGGCCAGCCGTCGCGGGCGTCGTAGCCCAGGATCTGGCCGCGCCGTTGCGGCACCAGCGCGATGATGCGCGCGGTCGCGTCCGAGGGCGTGAAGATCTCGACCTTCATCACCGGCTCCAGCAGCACCGGCGAGCAGGCCGCCATGCCTTCCTTCATGGCGATCTTGGCCGCCATCTGGAACGCCATGTCTGACGAGTCGACCGTATGGTAGGAGCCGTCGGACAGGTTGACGGCGACATCGACCACCGGGAAGCCGAGCGGACCGGTCTTGAGGAAATCGCGCACGCCGGCCTCGACCGAGGGAATGTACTGCTTGGGCACCACGCCGCCGGTGATCGTGTCGGTGAACTCGAAGCCGGAGCCGCGCGGCAGCGGCTTGATCTCGATCACCACGTCGCCGAACTGGCCGTGGCCGCCCGACTGCTTCTTGTGGCGTCCGCGCTGCTGGGTGCCCTTGCGTATGGTTTCGCGATAGGGGACCGCCGGCGCATGGCCTTCGATCGGGATCTGGTTGCGGCCCTCCAGGCGCTCCCTGACGACGCGCAGATGCATCTCGCCATGGCCCGAAAGCACGGTCTCGGCCGAGTCCTGGTTGTGATGGAGGGTGAGCGAGGGATCTTCTTCGGCCAGGCGCTGGATCGCCGCCGACATCTTCACCTCGTCCTTGCGTTCCTTTGGGCGCAGCGCGAAGGCATAGACCGGCTTGGGCGGGTCGAGCTTGATCGCTTGCCTGGTTCCACCCTTGGCCGTCGTCAGCGTCTGGCCGGTGGCGACATTGTCGAGCTTGCCCAACGCGACGGTCTCTCCGCTGCTTGCGGATGCCACCTTGGACTGCTCCTTGCCGAGCATGCGGTAGATGCCCGAGACCTTTGCCGTGTCAGTGGTATTCAGCCAGAGTTCGGTACCGTCCGGAACGCTGCCCGACAGGATCCGGGAGACCGACAGCTTGCCGCCATGCGGCGTGTGGATGGTCTTCATCACCTGTACTGTGGCGCCGCTGCCGTCGGCAATGCCGAGGCGCTTGCGGGTCGCTTCCACGTCGGGAGCGTCGTGGCGGATGGCCTTGAGCAGCCGCAGCGCGCCGTTGCCCTTCTCGGCGGCGCCGATGAGCACAGGAGTGATGCTGCCGTCGCGCAGGTCCGCGGCGAGGTCGTCGAAGATCGCATCCTTCGGCGGCTCGATCTCCTCGAGCAGTTGCTCCATCAACTGGTCGTCGTGGTCGGCGAGGGTCTCGAGCATGGCGAAACGCGCCTCGAGCTCGCGCGCCTTCTCGTCGCCGGGGATCTCGGCGATCTCGCTCTCGGCATATTCGCGGTAGATGTAGGCGCGCTCCAGCGCGAGGTCGATCGAGCCGACCAAGACGCCGTCCTTGCGAAACGGGATCTGGCGCAGGAGCAGCGGAGTGCGGCTGACGGGCTGCAACAGCTTCAGTGTGTCGCGCACGCCGGCAGCTGCCTTGTCCACCTTGTTCAGGAACAGGATGCGCGGCACGCCGAGATCGTCGAGCTTACGCATGATCAGCTGCAGGGCAGGGATCTTCTTTTCGTCGGGCTCAGCGACGACGACGGCGAGGTCGCAGGCGGCAAGCACCGGTTCTGCCTCGAAGGCGAACTCGACCGAGCCGGGGCAATCGACGAAGGTGATGCTCTCGCCCATGAATTCGGTGGTGGCGAAGACGGCCTCGACGCTCATGGCGTGGGCCTTTGCCTCGGCGGAGTGGTCGGAGACGGTGTTGCCGGAGGATACCGGCTGCTGCTTGGTGATGGCGCCCGTGCGGGCGAGAAGGGCTTCGAAGAGCGTGGTTTTACCGCTGGCGTAGGGACCGACGATGGCGATGCATTTCGGTCCCGTACGCCTGCCTCCGGCGCGATTACCCATGATCTGACCTCCACTCAGGCATTTTTCCCTGAAGCGGCGGCCGGCCTGTTCGGCCGTCGCGGGCAGTGTCGTTTGTTTCTTGGTCCTCCCGGTCACAGTATCGTCACATGGCTTTGAGGGCAGGGCAAGGGGAACAAAGCAGTGCCTGCTCCGCGGCCGCAGGCCCGGCGTAGACGAAGCTTCGCGATGGCCACCAGTGCCGGCGGATCCGCCCCCAATGGGCTGCGTTGATACGTCTCGAATTATCGTATTAGCTGATTGGGCTGACGCTAATGTTTGTGGGGGACCATGGACGTTGTGATCATCGGTGGCGGCTGGGCCGGGCTCGGCGTGAGCTACGAGTTGTCGCGGCGCCGCGTCGCCCATCGTGTGTTCGAGCGAGGGCGCATCGCCGAGACGTGGCGCACCCAGCGCTGGGACACGTTTCGCCTGAACACCACGATGGCGGATACGGTTATGCCCGGCGAGAGCTATCAGGGGCCTGACCCGGACGGGGCGATGACCCATCTCGAATTCATCTCCCTGCTGGAGGACTACGCGCGCAGGCATGGCCTCCCGGTCGAGGAAGGCCGCGCAGTCACGAGGCTGGCGGCTGAGAATGGCGGCGGCTTTGCCGTCCAGCTTGGCGACGAGACCGTGCGCGCAACCACTGTTGTCGTCGCGACCGGCAGTCTTTGCCGTCCGTTGCCGCACCCGGCCTGGGCGATGCGCTTGTCGCTGCCACAGGTCGACGCTTGTGACTATCGCAGTGGCGCTGCCTTGCCTGCCGGGCCTGTTCTGGTAGTCGGCTCCGGCCAGACCGGCGCGCAGATCGCCCATGACCTCAAGGGTGCCGGCCGCACCGTCTATCTGGCGACCGGCCGCGTCGGCCGCATCGTTCGTCGCTACCGTGGCAAGGACATGCTGCGCTGGCTGGACGACAGCGGCTTCCTGGACGTCCGGCGCGCAGAGCTCATCGCCGCCGCGCCGAACGGCCGCCTGCCGGGCAGGGGCGTGATCGGTGCGACACGCACTTTGTCCCTGCAGTTTCTGTCGGCCGAAGGCGTCATCCTCACCGGTCGGCTGACCGGCTTTGCCGATGGCCGGCTGACCTTCGCCGACGACCTCGACGACCATCTGCGTTTCGGAGACGAGGCATCGGAAAATCTGAAGCGCTTTGTCGACGCCTATATCGAGCGTGCGGACATTGCCGCGATCGCGGCTGAGGTCGATCCAGCCGAGGCGATCGCGCCGCGCCTTTCCGATCCGCCGATCCTTGCGCTGGATCCGGGCGAGCTCGGCTGCATCGTCTGGTGCGTTGGCTTTCGCGGGGACTATGGCTACGTGAAGGTCGATGGCGCACTCGATGCGGAAGGCACGCCGGTGCACAAGGATTGCGTCGGTGCGGTCCCCGGCCTCTACTTCGCCGGTCTCGACTTCGGCCTGACCCGGAGGTCCGGGACGATCCGGGCGGTCTGCGAGGAATCGGCCCTCATTGCCGAGCTCATCGCAGGGCGACGCTGATCACCCCTGCGGCGCTTGCTGCCTGCTCGTCTCAGTCCGGGGGCAGTGGCATTGGAAAAGAAAAGCCCGGCAGGCTCGCGCCTGCCGGGCTTTCATCGTGTGTGCGCCGAAGGTCAGTCCTTGGCGTTCAGGTCGGTGCCGAGCGTATCCTTCACGAAGAGCGTGCCGATGATCAGTGTCATCGCCGCGATCGCGATCGGGTACCAGAGGCCGTAGTAGATGTCGCCGGCCGCAGCGCTCATCGCGAAGGCGGTTGCCGGCAGCAGGCCGCCGAACCAGCCGTTGCCGATGTGATAGGGCAGCGACATGCCGGTGTAGCGGATGCGGGTCGGGAACATCTCGACCAGGATGGCGGCGATCGGGCCGTACACCATCGTCACGTAGACGACGAGGATGAACAGGATGCCGATGACCATCGCCCAATTGACCTGCGCGGGATCGGCCACCATCGAGAACGAGCCGCCGCCGGGGATGTTGAAGAAGCCGACCTCGGGGGTGCTGGCTGCTTCTTCGGCTGTGAGCAGCTTGTCCTTGATCGCCTGTTCGGCCGTCATCGTGGCCTTTTCGCCGCCGCGGATTGCGGCCGAGTCGAGCTTCAGTTCAGGGTTGGCGGCGATGAAGGCGTCGAGCTTCTGGTCGGCAACCTTGACCGCGCCGCGGACCAGCGGATAGCCGCCGTCCTTGAGGGCGATGTTGACGGCCTTGACGAAGGCTGCGTCCTTGGCCTTGGCGGTGTCGCCGGCAGCGATCGCGTCGTAGGATTCGACGGTCTCGTTGCCGATCTTGACCGAGGCCGCGGTGCCAGGAGCCGCCGTGGTGACGACGTCATAGGGAACCGAGTTGCGGGTCAGGAACGAAGTGGCGATGTCGCAGGACGTGGTGAACTTCGCGGTGCCGACCGGGTTGAACTGGAACTTGCAGTCGCCGGGAGCGGCAGTGACGGTGGCGCGAACGTTCTGCTGTGCGGTGGCGAGTGCCGGGTTTGCGGCCCATGTCAGCGCCTTGAACAGCGGGAAGTAGGTCACGATCGCGAGCGCAAGGCCGGCCATGATGATCGGCTTGCGGCCGATCTTGTCGGACAGCCAGCCGAAGAGGACGAAGAAGCCGGTGCCGAGGATCAGTGCAATGGCGATCATGATGTTGACCGACTGGCCGTCGACCTTGAGCACGTTCTGCAGGAAGAACAGCGCGTAGAACTGGCCCGAGTACCACACCACTGCCTGACCGGCGGTGAGGCCGAACAGGGCGAGCAGGGCGATCTTGGCGTTCTTCCATTGTCCGAATGCTTCCGTCAACGGCGCCTTGGAGCCCTTGCCCTCTTCCTTCATGCGCTGGAAGGTCGGCGATTCGTTGAGCGACAGGCGAATCCAGACCGAGATGCCGAGCAGCACGCAGGAGAGCAGGAACGGAACGCGCCAGCCCCAGGCGGCGAAGGCTTCCTTGCCGAGGTAAGTCTGGACGAGCAGGATCACCACCAGCGACAGGAACAGGCCGAGCGTCGCCGTCGTCTGGATCCACGAGGTGTAGTAACCGCGGCGGTCGTCGGGCGCGTGCTCGGCGACATAGGTCGCCGCACCACCATACTCACCGCCGAGCGCCAGGCCCTGCAGCATGCGGAGCACGATCAGGATGATCGGCGCAGCGATGCCGATCGTGGCCGAACCGGGCAGCAGGCCGACCAGAAAGGTCGACAGGCCCATGATCAGGATGGTGACGAGGAAGGTGTACTTGCGGCCGACGAGGTCGCCGATGCGGCCGAAGACGAGAGCGCCGAACGGCCGCACGAGGAAGCCTGCGGCAAAGGCCAGCAGCGCGAAGATGTTGCGGGTCGCTTCCGGGTAGGAAGCGAAGAAGGTCGCGCCGATGAAGGCTGCGAGTGAACCGTAGAGATAGAAGTCGTACCATTCGAAAACGGTACCGAGCGACGAAGCGAAGATGACCTTCTTCTCTTCGCGCGACATGCCTCGCCCTCGGCGGGCGTCGGCGGTTGTCGAAATTGCCATTGATCTCTCCTCCCAGAGTGCCGGCGGTCTGGGCCTGGAGATATGCCTCCGGGAATCCGCCGAACCTTACGACGGTCGAAGTGATAACGCCGCTGGACCGGCGTTTTCCATCGCTGCTTTGGGATTATGACTTTGGTCGTAGAAGCAGGCGCGAAGGGCCGGAGGCATGTTTTTTGCAATGCAAACAAGGCCAAGGGCCGATTGAGCCGCCATGTCCGCACGGATCAACGTGCTGGCCTGGGCCTGCGACCTTGCCGGTTTGCCCCGGCGCCGTGCCTGGCACCGGGGCATTCGGGACATCGGGCTCAGGCGGCCCTTTCTTCCTTTTCGACGAGGTAGCCGCGATCGCGCAGCCACCGGGCGATGATGATCTCCACCATCGACGAGACCGAGCGGTGGTCGTCCTTGGCGGCTTTCACCAGTGCTTCCTTGAGATCGCGTTCGATGCGGAAGCCGAGAGGATGGGTCTTAGACATGGTCGTTCCTGGTACTGTTCGGGACCGTCCGGTCCCGTGGAGTTCGACCGTCAACTGGCGACATAGCTTGCTTCGTGAAGTCGCTGGCTGGTCGGTCGGGCGGCGCAGGTGGGGCGCGTTGCGCCGTCAGACCAGAAGTGGTGGCGCGCGCGGCTCGCTGGTTCTTGCGCGCAGAAAACCGAAGACCAGATAGGCCGGCGTATTCGCGGCATCGATCAGCACCGCCGGCAGGCCGTGACCGGAATGGGGGATTGCTGCATCGCCGAGGCAGTCGGCCGAGCATTCGGCGACGGGGATGCATGGATCGTCCGTGACCAGCAGCAGCAAGTCGGGGCCGAGGCCGTCCGTCGCCGGAACGGTCACATGCGGGGCAGGGTGATAGGTTCCCAGATGAGCATGGCTCGATGCAACCGACGCCGTCAGCACAGCAAAGACGGACAACAACAGCAAGAACAAGTGCGTGAGCAAATTCATGCTCCTTCGCTCCTGCTGCCTTTGCTCGAACCGATACAATGCCTGCCCTCGGATGCCTCTGCTCACCCCCGCCCATCGCGGCGGATATAGTTATTTTAGAGTATCAGCAATTGGCCTGCGGCGGCAATATGCAATTCTATAACAGCGTATGAGATTCAGAGGTTTTGTCGCCGGCTGGTGCCCGACATAGGACACGATTCGTGGAGCCGACAAAAGAAAACCCGGCCGAAGCCGGGCTCTCTCAACTACGGTGCGCGCGTCTCAGACGAGAGAGGCGGTGAAACGCTGGATGCGGGTGCAGGCCTCTTCCAGCAGCTTCTCCGACGTGGCGTAGGAGATGCGGAAGTTCGGGCCAAGGCCGAAAGCCGAGCCGTGGACGACCGCCACGCCTTCGGCTTCGAGCAGCTCGGAGCAGAAGTCGGCATCGTTGGCGATGACCTTGCCGCCCTGCGTCTTCTTGCCGATCAGCCCCTCGCAGGACGGATAGACGTAGAACGCGCCTTCCGGCGACGGGCAGGAGATGCCGCGAGCCTGGTTGAGCATCGACACGACGAGGTCGCGGCGGCCCTGGAAGATCGCCTTGTTCTTGGCGATGAAGTCCTGTGGACCGTTGAGAGCCTCGACCGAAGCCCACTGTGCGATGGTGCAGGCGCCCGAGGTCTGCTGGCCCTGGATCATGTCCATCGCCTTGATCAGCTGGATCGGACCGGCCGCGTAGCCGATGCGCCAGCCGGTCATGGCATAGGCCTTCGACACGCCGTTCATGGTCAGCGTACGGTCATAGAGCGCGGGCTCGACCTCGGCGATCGTCTTGAAGACGAAGTCGCCATAGGTGAGGTGCTCGTACATGTCGTCGGTCAGCACCCAGACATGCGGGTGCTTGAGCAGAACGTCGGCGATGGCACGCAGCTCGGCCTCGGTGTAGGCCGCGCCCGAGGGGTTGGACGGCGAGTTCATCACCAGCCACTTCGACTTCGGCGTGATCGCCTTCTCGAGCGCCTCGGCCGTCAGCTTGAAGCCGTTGGCGATGGTCGTCTCGGCGAAGGTTGGCGTGCCGCCGCACAGCGCCACCATCTCCGGGTAGCTCACCCAATAAGGGGTCGGCACGATGACCTCGTCGCCGGGGTTCAGCGTCGCCATGAAGGCGTTGAACAGGATCTGCTTGCCGCCGGTGCCGACGATGGTCTGCTCCGGCTTGTAGTCGAGGTTGTTCTCACGCTTGAACTTCTTCGCGATCGCCTCGCGCAGCGGGGCGATGCCGGAAACCGGCGGATACTTGGTCTCGCCGCGGCGGATCGCGTCGATCGCCGCATTCTTGATATTGTCGGGCGTGTCGAAATCCGGCTCGCCTGCGCCAAGGCCGATGATGTCACGGCCGGCGTTTTTCAGCTCGCGCGCTTTCTGCGTGACCGCGATGGTCGCGGAAGGCTTAACGCGGGAAAGGGCATCGGCAAGAAAGGCCATGACTTTGTGTCTCCGGTTCGGAAAATGAGCGGCCGCACGACCGCGGGCCTCTATTGTCGCATGACGCAAGGAATCGCAAGCAGATTGACGCTCTGGACCGCCCGATAAGGCGGTCTGTCGCGGCTCTCGTCACCTGTGCAAAACCCGTGCTCGCGACGGGGCAGTTCGACTTTGATCCATTGTGTTAACCGCTGGTCAAATCTTCGGTGATTATTTGTCGGAGCAATTTCGCTAGCATTCCGGAAATAGGACGGACCGTGTCGAAGAGCAGCGGGCTCGCCCAAATTATCCGGCACGCGGATGGATCCGTGACTGGCGTGTGGAGCATCTACACGCTGCGCAGCGCGTTCCAGCCCATCTTCTCGTTCTCCAAGAGCAAGCTTTCCATCAGCGCCTTCGAGGGCCTCATCCGGCCGTTCAGGGGCATCGACGCCGTGCCGCCGGGCGCCTTCTTCAGCAGCGTGGCCTCCGCCGAGCGGCTTCAGGTCGAAAGCCTGACGCGCACGCTGCACCTGTTGAATGCGGCGGCTTTCCTGCCCAGGGAAGCCGCGATCTTCATCAATTTCGATCCGTCGGTTTTCACCGATTGCGAGATCGCCGACCTGGCGCTGCGCGACATGCGGCAGGTGCTCAACCAGGCCGGCATCGACCCGCGGCGGGTGGTCTGCGAAGTCACCGAGAAGAAGCCGGCATCGGAGCAGGCGCTCTTCGGCTTCGTGACCGCGCTCAAGGCCAATGGCTTCCGCATCGCGGTCGACGATTTCGGTTCCGACGAGTCCGACATCAAGCGGATACGCGACCTCAAGCCGGACATCGTCAAGTTCGATGCCCACTGGATCAGCAGGCTGATGGATTCCGGTGCGGGCTTCGCGCTGCTGAAGGAAATGGTGGCGAACTTCGAGGACAAGGGCATCCGCACGGTGTTCGAGGGTCTGGAGGAGAGCTGGCAATTGCAGCTCGCCGAGCGATCCGGCGCATCGATGGTGCAGGGATTTGTGTTAGCCTTGCCCGAGATCGTGCCCGCGAGTTTCCCGTCTTCCGCCACTGTGGCGGCGACGGAACCCACCTGGGAGGGAGCCGGCGCCGAAGCTGCCGTCGACCTGCCCGCACGCGCCCACAGATCGAGCCGCAGTTTCGGCAAGAGGACATTCCATGAGTGATGCGTTTTTCGGTTTCGGATCGCTGCCTGCGGGCATGGACGGCAAGATCGTCGCGGACGAGGTCGGCCTCGAATTCGGCATCTACGGTCCTTTCCGCCTGCGTTGTGTCATCCAGCCGGTGTTCGGCCATGACAGCGGCCGGCTGACGCCCGTGGCGGCTGACGCCCGGGTCGTGCCGTATCTCAAGGGCCAGACCGTGACGATGCCGGAGTTCCTGACCGAAGTGGCGGAGGCCGACCGTTCGGTGATTGCCCGCATCTGTGGCCTGCTGCCGCTCGCCAACGTCCACAACCTCGGCGTCGACGACATCGCGATGCTGTTCAGACATGAGCCCGCCGCCGGGGGTGCCGGCATGGAGGACGTGGACTTCATGGTGCGGCGACTGGCGGGCGAGGGCGTCGAGCCGTCGCGGCTGATCTGCGGCGTCGAAGGCAGTGACGAGGAACTTGTATCCGCCCTAAGGGCGCTCGGGCTCCGCATCGCCCTTGGCGGTGCCGGGCAGCCGGATCAAGACGCGGTCCGCAGGACTGGTGCAAACCTGGTACGGCTGGATCGGGCGTCGTTCCAGCGCTTCAGTGCCGACGCGGTCACCGGGCGGCTGCTAAGGCCGGTCGTTTCCGAACTCAAGGCGCATGGCGCTTCGGTGCTGGTAGAAGGCATCGACAGCGAGGCCGGCCTCGAACTCGCGATCGCTGCCGGGGTTGACCTGCTCTCGGGTGATCTGCTCGAGCCCTCGATGCTCGTGGGCAGCGTCTTCGACGAGGGGCCGCGCGAGGCGTCGCAATACCGTCGCGGCGACTGCATCGTCATTCCGCTGTTCGGCTGAGCCAGCCAAGGGCGCGTCGGCCGCTGCCGGTCTCGATCGGGGCCGGCATCATCCCTGCCAGCATGTGAGGGCAGGGGGCAATTGGGGATATTCCGGAAAACAAAAAAGGCGGGGAGAGCCCCGCCTTCGTTACCTGTCAGGCTGCGCGCTGAACGCGCGGCCATCCAGGCCTTTGTTCGCGCATCGAAGCCCCGAGAAACCTCGGGGCGATGCGCTGGCACTCTGATCTGGATGCATTTCCGTCGGGGGCTCACGGCAATCTGCCGCATCGTCCTTCCGTCATTCATGCAGGGCGCGCCTGTCGCGCGGCCGCCAGTACATCCGTGACTTGCAACGCAATCGGGACTTTCGTCCCGCGCGCCTAAATCAGATTGCCTTCAGAGCTCCGGCAGACGAGCGGCCCGTGCGACGGTCCTGCTCGATCTCGAAGCTAACCTTCTGGCCATCGGCCAGCGAGCCCATGCCCGAACGCTCGACAGCCGAGATGTGGACGAACACGTCCGCACCACCAGCGTCGGGCTGAATGAAGCCGAAGCCCTTGGTTGCGTTGAACCACTTAACGGTTCCAGTAGCCATTGCGATTATCCTTGGCGTTTGCAGTTGGTCTTGACCAAGCTTAAGATGCCGG
Source organism: Mesorhizobium sp. SCN 65-20 (assembly GCA_001724355.1). Lineage (GTDB taxonomy): Bacteria > Pseudomonadota > Alphaproteobacteria > Rhizobiales > Rhizobiaceae > Aminobacter. Next base: position 18,987 of record MEEF01000041.1, read on the forward strand.
TCGTTGGTATCGAAATTTTGGAGATAGACGTCAGCAAACGCGAGAGTGTCGCGGGGCACATATCTGTCGGCCGAAATATCAACGGCCCGCATATATGGGTTTCCGACGCCGAATGCAACCCCCTCTAGTCAACGATACCCGAGAGACGGTTACCTTGGTGTGCTTCATTGGCGGACGAGGGGCGTTTTATTGGCAGCCTGAGCTGACGTCGAAAGCCATGGGAGGCCATCTTGAAGGCAATTCTGCTCGCTGCCTGCCTGTCGCTGATCGCCGCGGAGGCCCAGGCCATCTCGCGCTACAATTCCACCAGCATGAGCTGCGCCCGGCTGCAGGGCGCCGTCCGCAGCGAAGGGGCCGTGATCCTGCGCTGGGTCTCGCCGACATCGGGGGTGCAGCGCTACGACCGCTTCGTGAGCGACGACCGCTTCTGCCCGGCCGAGCAGGAGGCATGGATCACCACCGTGCCGTCGTCCGACAACAAATCCTGCCGCGTCTACCATTGCCGGCAGATCGTGCGCGACTTCCTGCGGTAGGTCTCCGGTACGTTGCCGGCCCAATGTGCTGGGCCGACGGTCCGGTGGAATTGGCGTGCAACCGCGGCGAGCGAACGGTGTTATAATGACGGTTGCGGCAGTGCCGCCCGAAAGCCCGTGGAGGTTCCCATGAAAGCGATCCTGATCGCCGCCTGCCTGTCGCTCCTCGCGGCCGAAGCCCAGGCGCAGTCGCGCTATACCACGACCAGCATGAGTTGCGCCCAGACCCGCAGCACGGTGGTCGATCTGGGCGCGGCCATCCTGCAGTGGCGCTCGCCGACCTCGGGCGTGCCGCGCTACGATCGCTACGTGAGGGACGACAGCTTCTGCCCGACCGGCCAGTATGCCGAGCGGGCATGGGTGCCGACGGCAGACGTGAAATCCTGCATGGTCTACAAATGCAAGCAGATCGAGCGTGACGACTTCTTCTTCTTCAGGCGCCGGCTGCATTGATCTTGCTCTAGCGGCTTTCCGCTTTTCTTCGAAACGCGACAAGCCTCTATCTCTTTGTTTGGGCGCAGTTCCTGACCGAAAACCGCTGCACACTTTTCCTGGAACTGCTCCTAGAACCCGAACGACGCCTGGGCGCTGGGAGGCGGGGCGACGCGCACGCCTTCGAGCGCCAGCATCCTTTCCTTGGTGGCGGAGCCGCCGGTGGCCGAGAAGCCGCCGATCTTGCCGCCGGCCGCGAGGATGCGGTGGCAGGGGATGACGAGCGGCACCGGATTGGCGCCAAGTGCCGCGCCCGTCTCGCGGAACAGCCCCTTGTGTCCGGATTTTTCCGCCAGCCCGCCATAGGTGGTGGTCTCGCCGTAGCCGAGGCCGCGGGCTGCGGCGTAGATGTCGCGGCAGAAGTCGTCGACGCCGGAAAGATCGACCGGCACCGCCGAGAAATCGACGTCCTCGCCCTCGGCATAGCGGCGGATGTCGGCGACCAGCGCGCCGACCCATCCCGGCACCGCCCGGTTCGCTTCGCCTTCGCCCGCCAGCCGCAACAGGCGGCGTTCAGCCGCAGCGGCACTTTTTTCGGGCAGGCAGACGCGGGTCAGGCCGGCCGCGCTCCAGGCTAGTCCCATGAAGCCGAGTGCCGTCTCGAACACCGCGTGTCCGGGCCTTGGATGGGAGATGGTGGTGTCCATGGATGTTCCCTAGTTCTCGCAAAACCAAGTACAAATCGGGAACATGATCGCATGATCTGCGACCGGATGCCACCCGAAAACCGACGCTTGCTGTGGATTGCCGGGGCAGATTGGTTGCTGTAATGAGAATCGGGCGGGACGACAATTATCAAACAGAGCGTGACTTTGCCGTCATTCAAGACCCAACTGCTGATCTCGGCAGCTCTTTCCGTGGCTCTTCTTTCGGGCTGCCAGACCAATAGTACTGCTGACCTCGGCACCGATCTTGCGACCGGCGCGGACGTCGCGCTTTCGTCCGAAATCGACATCGCGCTTCCCGACACGGTCGCGGTCCTGCCGACATCTTTCGCGGGTGGCGAGGTGTCACCGGCGACAGCCATGCTTGCAGCCGTGGCCGACGCCACCGGCGAGGCCGGCCTGGCAACGGCGACCGACATTGCATCCGCAGCCCAGCCCGCTGACACGGCGAAAACACCCACAGTTGCCGCAGCAGGCGCGCCCGTGACGGCAACCCCCGTTGCCGCCCCCGCGCCAGTCGTGGCCTCGGCGAAGCTGTCCGCTCCGGCGGCCGACGCAAAACCCTCGGAAGCCGCACTTTCGGCGCCCATGGCCGGCGGCGAGATCGTCGCCGACGCTTCGGCCAAGCTGACCGGCGCGTTCCCGCCGGCGCCGACGATCTCCGGGGCGGTCCTGCCGGCGACGGCACCGATCCCCGGCAGCTACCAGGTCGCCTCGCTGGGCGACGTGGCGCCCGAAAGCTTTACGGCCTCCTCCTATGCCGCGCCCGATTCGCCGGCCGCGGCATCTCGAGGGACCATCGACGCGCTGATCGCCAAATACGCCGCCGTCTACGAGTTGCCGGAACAACTGGTGCGGCGCGTGGTCCAGCGCGAGAGCAACTTCCGTTCCTCGGCGCGCAAGGGGCCCTATTGGGGGCTGATGCAGATCCGCCACGACACCGCGCGCGGCATGGGCTACGACGGCCCGGCCAGCGGCCTGCTCGACGCCGAGACCAACCTCAAATACGCGGTCAAGTACCTGCGCGGCGCCTTCATGGTGGCCGAGGGCAACGAAGCCCAGGCCGACCGGCTTTACCAGCGCGGCTATTATTACGACGCCAAGCGCAAGGGCCTGCTCGACGAGACCGGCCTCGGCCGCGACCGCGTGCGCCGCCGGGCCGAAAACGCCCTGTGACGGGATCGCTGCCGGCGGAGAACGACGTCCGGCTGCGCATGGATCTCGGCTCCGCACTCAGGGCACCGACCTGGCCCGAGGGCTTTTTCCTGCGCACGCTCGAGCCTTCCGACGCGCCGGCACTGCATGCGCTATGGCGGGAGGCCTTCGACGATTTCGACCGGTCCTTCGACGAATGGTGGACGTGGCTTTCGGGCGACGCGGAATTCGATCCAGCGCTGTGCTTCCTGGTCAAGGCCGCCGACGGGCGGCTCGCGGGTGCCGCGCAATGCTGGACGAGCGCCTTCGTTAAGGATCTCGCGGTCGCTCTCGGCTTCCGGGGCAGGGGCATCGCCGAAGCGTTGCTGTGGCAGGTGTTCTCCGCCTTCAAGGCGCGCGGGGTGGCCCATGTCGACCTCAAGACCAACCGCATCGCCAACGCCACCGCCTACCGGCTCTATCGCCGCGTCGGCATGGTGGAGGTGGACTGGGAGGGGTGATTCTTCGAGGCTCGCTGCGCTCGCTCCTCAGGGCCGGGGGCGTGACTCGAAGGGCACGCTTCCTCGTCGCCACGCCCCGTCGCCGGTCTGGCCATTGTCGTGAGGGAAGACGGGCGGTCGCGCGATCGCTCATCTTTTAAGTAGTGTGCGGTCCCGAGACCGCCCGTCCGGCGATTTCTGTCTCCGTCCGTTCCGCTTCCGTAAGCAGGGGCATTTTGCGCTCCTGCCCCACTAGCGCATCGTCCAGCGCACCCGGGCCGTAATACCCGGAGGGGAACCCTCGGACGGAGCCTCCCCAGCCCACGAGCCACGTTAGCCCATGATCGGAGGCGCCGGCTCCTCCCCACACAACCGCCGTCGCGATCGGCGTTCCCGTGGGAGGAACTGCGGGGAATGATACGGGAGGTTCTGGAGGGGGTGGAAAAACGGGGCGGTTTGTCCACGCGGATTGCTGACAGATGGTGACAGGATGCGCAGGGCTCTTGTGTCTGTGAAGCGTAGGAGGCGACTGGGCAGAACCGAAGCAGACCTTTGCACACAGCGTCGGCTTTGCGCCCTCATTTCGGCCGTAGAAGAAAGCTCTGTCGTTGGCCGAAAGCGGACACGGAACACGCGCGAACGCTGATAAATTTGCGGTGGAGCCGGTTAGGATATCATGGCATTGTACATGAGCCAAAGTTGCACGGCTTATTTGCGGGCTCAGTCCTACGATGGGCGATCCGTTTTTAAACTACTTTGCGCTCGGCGTTCTCGTGTTCGTCGTGGTCGTGCTGTTCTACGGCATCATCGCGATCCATGACATTCCCGCGAAAATCGCAGAGTCCCGACATCATCCTCACGCGGACGCTATTCATGCGGCAGGCTGGGTCAGCCTGTTCACTCTGCACGTCCTGTGGCCGTTTCTTTGGATTTGGGCAATGGCCTACCGTCCGGACCGCGGCTGGGGCTTCGACCATTCGCCGAGCTCGGGGTCCGAGCAGCTACCGCTGTCAGACGAGGTTGCCGAGCTGCGCCAGCGCGTCGCGGATCTTGAAGCGCGCATAGAAAGTGCTGGCAAGGCCGGCTTTGCAAAGCGCACGCCGCCGCAACCGTCAGTCCCAGGGGACCCGGAGGAAGTTAGAGGCCGCTGATGGAACTCCTGCTCGTCCTCATCTACGTCTCGTTCTGCATCGCCATCTTCAAGATTTTCCGCATACCGGTAAATCAATGGTCGCTGGCGACGGCAGCCCTCGGCGGCATCGCCGGCATCTTCCTGCTCCTGCTCGTAATGAACTACAACCATCCGTTCACTGCGAATGCGCGGATCTATTTTTCGGTGACGCCAATCTTGCCGACCGTGAAAGGTCTCGTGGTCGAGGTGCCTGTGCAGCCGAACATGCCGCTCAAAAAGGGCGACGTGCTGTTCCGTGTTGATCCCGCGCCCTATCAGTACGTCGTCGATGAGAAGAAGGCGGCGCTGGCGGAAGCAGAGCAGAACGTGAAGCAGCTCAAGGCTTTGTTTGACCAAGCGACCGCAGGTGCCGAGCGTGCGCGGTCCCAGTTTGAGCTGGCGCAGCAGAATTACGACCGGCAGGCCGAGCTGTTCCAACAGAAGGTGATCGCGCAGGCGGCCCTCGATACCTTCGAGCGCAATCTGGAAACGGCGAGACAGTCTCTGTTCGCGGCCCAAGCCGAGGAAGAGCGGGCACGACTCGCCTATTCCTCGGACATCGGCGGCGTGAACACTACGGTGGCGCGCCTGCAGGCGGAGTTGAGCGACGCCCAGTTCGATCTCGACCAGACGGTGACACGTGCCATGGGGCCGGGGTTCGTTACCCAGGTCTCGTTGCGGCCCGGCATGTACGCTATCCCGGCGCAGATCCGCACGTCCATGTTCTTCGTCAACACCGACAAGCGCGACGAAGAACTTGCCGCCGCGTTCCAACAAAACTCTCTGCAGCGGGTCAAGCCGGGCGACAAGGCAGAGGTCGCCTTCGACGCGGTGCCTGGCCGCATATTCAATGGCAAGGTCCGGAACGTCGTGGACGCCATCATGGCGGGCCAATTGCGCGGCGGGTTCGGGCTAATCGAGCCGGATCGGCCAACGGACGAAGGTCGCGCGGTCGCGATCATCGATGTCACGGACGATATGTCGGAGTACCAGATCCCACGCGGCTCCACAGCGCAGGTAGCGATCCTGACCGAGCACTGGGAGCACGTGGCGTTGCTGCGACGCATCCTGCTGCGCATGCGGAGCTGGGAGAACTATGTCTTTCTCGAAGGGCATTAGGAGTGAGACGCTGGCGGCGCTGGCGCAAAGCCGCCAAATCGGAGCGCTGCTTGCAAGTGCACAAACCGATAAGGTGTCACTATGAGATATTCAGCTATCAGCGATAGGACCTTTTTGTTGAAGAGCGTTCTGATGATTGGCGTCATCTTGATGTTGTGGTCATCAACTGCGACCGCGGAAGAAAAATTGTCCGGAGCGCCTTGCGCAGCTGACCTCGATAGGCTGTGTCCGAATACTCAACCGGGAAACAACCGCCTCCTCGACTGCTTGAAAGAGCACCTCAGCGATGTGTCAGATCAATGCTTGAAGAGGCTTGCTATGTTCGCTGAGGTTCGGGGAACTCGCAATGATTGCAGGAGCCACATCCAACAGTGTGCGAGCGTCGAGCGTGCACAGTTGGGGGCTTGCCTCAGATCCGCTGTCGCAAGTCTGAGCGATAGTTGTAACGACGATCTTGTGCAGGCGCTTCGCTCTCCGTCCGAGTAGTTTCTCAAGATGGGTGCCAACGTTGCGCCACCAACAGTTGCGTCGTTTCCGCAGATCATTTTCTCGCCGCCAGCCCGTCGAGCAAAACGTCAAGACCTTTCCTGAAGGTGCCGTCCCAATCGTTGTCCAGCAGCAGGCGCGTGCGCTCGAGTGTCGGGTGGCGTTCGCCCAGCGTTGACAGGCGCTGCTGGGCGGCGGCCATGTCGGCGTCGGTGAGGTCGAAGCTCGCCCGGGTGATGGTGGCGCCCATCACGTAGTTCCAGAGTGACCAGATCGCTGCGTTCAGGTCCGCGTCCGCCACGCCGGCCCTGGACAGGATGCCGCCCAGCAGTTCCAGCCGGCCGAGGATGCCCGGGCCGAGCGCCCGGCGCGGCAGCAGCGAGGCCGACCAGGGGTGGCGCAGCATGCCGGCGCGCCAGTCCTCGAGCAGGTGGGCGACGTCGCCGCGCCAGTCGCGAGGCTCGCCGGCTTGCTGCGGCGCGCGATATTCGAGCACCTGGTCGAGCGCCAGGTCGAGCACCTGCTCCTTGTTGTCGACGTGCCAGTAGAGGCTCATCGCGCCCGCGCCGAGGCGATCGGCCAGCCGGCGCATCGACACTCCGGCGGTTCCTTCCGCATCCAGCATCTCCACCGCTGTTGCCACGATCCGCTCGCGGGAGAGCGGCGGCTCGCCGGCCTGTTCCTGCGCGGGCTGGGGCGCCGCATTTGTCTGTTTCGACTGCTTTTTCGGGCCGTCGCCTCGCTTGGCTGCCATTCGTCTTCCTCGCCGGTGAAGGCTTCGATCTTGGCCGGCACGGCGTCGGATGTCGATGCCTGCCGATTGACTCGTATAGCGTACGAGATGATACTAGTACAGTGTACGAGTCGGCGCATGCCGACGTTCAATCATGGCGGTTGCGAGGCATTTTTCCCGTGGCCGCGGAGCCGAAGAGAAAACCCATGCCAAGCGCAACCAAGCGTCTCATCACTGGAGGACTATTCATCATGACCATCGCAGTTCCGGCCGCCGCGGCGAGCGAAGCCAGGCTGACCATCGTCAACCCGAAGGGCCTCTACGACCCGTCGCCGAACGGCTACAGCACGGCGGTGATCGCGCCCGCAGGCGCCCGGGTGGCCTACATTTCGGGGCAGGGCGGCCAGGATGCCACGGGGGCCCTGTCGCCCGACTTCGCCGCGCAGGTGAAGCAGGCCTATGCCAATCTGGGTGCCGCACTCGCCGGGATCGGCGCCAGGCCGGACCAGGTCGCCAAGCTCACGGTCTATGTCGTCGACCACGACATGGGCAAGCTCGGGGTGCTGACCCAAAGCGTCAAGGCGATGTTCGGCGCGGCCCTGCCGGCGCAGACGCTGGTTCCGGTTCCCAAGCTCGCTGTCGACGGCATGCTGTTCGAGGTCGAGGCGGTGGTCGTCCTGGAATAGGGGGGCAAGCCGGGGCGGGGCGGTTCAGATGCGGCGGTGCATCGGAACAACCGCCCCGGACCGGGGAACGGCAGGCGCATCAAGCCGGGATGGCTGTGGTGGCCTGCGCTACTTCGGCAGGCACTCCACATTGTAGGCGATGATGAGCTGCTTCGGGTCGGCCTGCCCCGTGCTCTTGAGGTCCTGCAGGCCGGCTTTCAGCTGGGCTCCGGCCTCCTTGAAGCTCGCCTCCAGTTTCGCCTTGGCCGACATGCATCGCTCTTCGTTGGTGAATTCCTGGAACACGACGGTCGGCAGCAGCCGCCATTCCGCCCTGTCGTCCGTGGCTGCCGGATTGACTGAATAGGAGAAGACATACATCAGAACCCACATCGGCATGCTCCAATGGTGGCAGACGCCGCCTGGCCGGCGGCCGATCAGCCAAGGGCCTGAAGTGGTGCGCCCCGGCGGTACGAGAGTACAGCCTTTCGGGGCATTTCAGGAAGAGCGGGCCTGCCTGCGCTGATCCAATGACCGACGTCGGCGGGTGGCCGTGCGAGGGGGCAGGCGATTTCGGTTGGCGCAAGTGCCTTAGCCGTCGGCCTGCATCCGGCCCTTCATCTCCAGCGCCCAGGCCCTGCCCTCGTCGCCGCCCCACAGGAGCCAGGCGACGTAACCGGCCGACGGGTTGGCGTCGTTGCCAAAATTTTTGGCGCGCTTGTCGACCTCGTGGCGGGCAAAGAAACTGACCATGCGCTTGATGGTGTGGGGCGAAAGCTCGGTGCGGGCGACCAGCTCCTCGGCGCGGCCGACGCCGATCTCGGTGCCGCCGCGTCCGAATTTCTGGCGCAGCGCGAGCCCCCTGGCTGCGTTGTCGGCCACAACCTGCGGCGGGACGAGGCTGAGGCCTGCTGCCTCGCGGCGGATCTCGTCGAACGGGTCGTAGGCGAATGGCATGCGGCGATTCCTGCGTTTCGGGCAGGGTAGCCGGGTGGGGCGGAGATGGGGAGGGAGGAGCATCGATACCCCCACCCTCGATCCCTCCCCACAAGGGGGAGGGAGGGCTGACCGCGCCATTCCGCCGTTGTGATGGATGGCAGCCAATTCATCGGCGCTGCGGAAAAGGGCCTCACTTAGAGGCGTAGATGGCGCAGTTGCCGGTTGTTTTCATCTTGTACTTCTTGCCGACCGAATTGCAGCGCTCCAGCGCCTGCTTTTCGGTGGCCGCCGCCGAAGGGCCATTGAGGGAACCGGCGCAGTAGAAGGCTTCGACACCACCTATATGCGTCTGCGCATAGGCGGAGTGACCGGGCGCGGCGACGTAATCCTTGTAGGCCTGCTGGCACGGCCCCGTCGTGTTGCCGAACTGCGTTGCGTAGCGCTTCTTGCCGGCCTGGCCGGCCAGCGATCCCTTGTCCTTCGCCATGGCCGCGCCGGGCGCGGCCGCAACCAGAAGTCCTGCCAGCACCGATGCCAGTGCCGGCCGTACGAAGTTCACCCTCATTTCCAGATGCTCCCCCACTCGATGCAGAAGAGTTATCTGCAATCTATGCGGGAGGAAAGACGGATGTCAGAGAAAAGCATACATCTTTGGTCGGAGGCAGGGCGCGGGATGCCGGTTACGTATGCGGCGGCGAAGTCTGCGCCGCCCCTCATCTGCCTGCCTGTTTCTTCTCCCCGTAGGTACGGGGAGAAGAAGGCCAACCTTTACTTGAAGTAGTCCTGCAGCGGGCGCACCTCGAGCGAGCCGGCCTTGAGGGCGGCAATCGCCTCGGCAACCGCGGCCGCACCCGACAGCGTGGTGTAATAGGGCACCTTCTGCATCAGCGTGGCGCGGCGGATCGACTTCGAGTCCGACACGGCCTTCTGGCCGTCGGTGGTGTTGAAGACGATCTGGATCTGGCGGTTGCGGATGGCGTCCTCGATGTGCGGACGGCCCTCGAGCACCTTGTTGATCTTTTCCGCCGGCACGCCGTTCTCGTTGAGGAAGCGCGCGGTGCCCGAGGTTGCAAGCACCTTGAAGCCGAGGCCTGACAGCCGCTGGACGGCGCCCAGGATGCCAGCCTTGTCCTCGTCGCGGACCGAGACGAACAGCGTGCCAGAGCGCGGCAGGTCGACGCCGGCGCCGAGCTGGGCCTTGGCGAAGGCGAGCGCGTAGTCGCGGTCGAGGCCCATGACCTCGCCGGTCGACTTCATTTCAGGTCCGAGCAGGATGTCGACGCCGGGGAAGCGAGCAAACGGGAACACCGCTTCCTTGACCGCGATATGGCCGGGATTGCGCGCGTCGGGCTTGGCGCCATAGTGGGCGAAGGCCTCGTCGAGGCTCTCGCCGGCCATGATGCGGGCGGCGATCTTGGCGATCGGTTTTCCGACGGTCTTGGCGACGAAGGGCACGGTGCGCGAGGCGCGCGGGTTGACTTCCAGCACGTAGATCACGCCGTCCTTGATGGCGTACTGAACGTTCATCAGGCCGCCGACATGGAGCGCCTTGGCCATCGCAGCAGTCTGGCGTTCGAGCTCGTCGACGAGTTCGGTGGAGAGCGAGTGCACCGGCAGCGAGCAGGCCGAGTCGCCCGAGTGGATGCCGGCTTCCTCGATGTGCTCCATGATGCCTGAGACATAGGTCTCCTTGCCGTCGCAGAGGCAGTCGACGTCGACCTCGATGGCGCCCGACAGGTAGGTGTCGAACAGAAGGGGGTTCTTGCCGAGCAGGGTGTTGATCTGGCCGGTCTTGTCGTTGGGGTACTTCTGCTTGATGTCCTCGGGCACCAGGCCCGGCACGGTGTCGAGCAGG
>MEEF01000042.1 GCA_001724355.1 Mesorhizobium sp. SCN 65-20
GCCTCGCAAGGCTGGGCGCAAAGCGCCTCGCGCAAGCTCTGGCACAGGAATGAACATGGCCGCCTACGACTACATCCATGATGGCACGGCCATCTACGAGCGCTCTTTCGCCATCATCCGCGCCGAGGCCGACCTCACACGCTTCTCCGAAGACGAGTCGGACGTCGCGGTGCGCATGATCCATGCCTGTGGCTTGGTCGAAGCAGCCCAGCATTTCATCTTCTCGGAAAACTTCGTCTCCGCAGCACGCGGCGCATTGCAGGCCGGCGCACCGATCTTCTGCGACGCCGAGATGGTGGCGCGCGGCGTCACCCGCGCCCGCCTGCCCGCCGACAACGAGGTCATTTGTACCCTGCGTGACCCGCGCACGTCAGAGATCGCCAAGGAGATCGGCAACACCCGCTCGGCCGCAGCGATCGATCTCTGGATCGACAGGCTTGCCGGCTCCGTCGTCGCCATCGGCAACGCGCCGACCGCTCTCTTCTACCTGCTCGAAAAGCTGCGTGACGGCGCGCCCAAGCCTGCCGCCATCATCGGCATGCCGGTCGGCTTCGTCGGTGCGGCCGAATCCAAGGACGCGCTCGCCGAGAATTCCTATGGCGTTCCCTACGCCATCGTCCGCGGCCGCCTCGGCGGCAGCGCCATGACGGCCGCTGCCCTCAACTCGCTGGCGAGGCCTGGCGTATGAGCGCTTCAGCTGCAAAAGGCCGCCTGATCGGCGTCGGCACCGGTCCCGGCGACCCCGAACTGATGACGGTCAAGGCCGTGCGCGCGCTGGCTGAGGCCGACGTGATCGCGCATTTTTCCAAGCGCGGCGCCAATGGCAACGCCCGCACCATCACCGATGCGCATTTCCGCGACGGCGTGATCGAACTGCCGCTGGTCTATCCGGTGACGACGGAGATCGACAAGGACCACGACGACTACCGCTCGGCCATCACGGGCTTCTACGAGGAGTCGGCGCAGGCTGTGGCCGCCCATCTCGACCAGGGCCGCACCGTCGCCATCCTGTCCGAGGGCGATCCGCTGTTCTACGGCTCCTACATGCACCTGCATGTGCGGCTTGCGCATCTCTACCCGACCGAGGTCATCCCCGGCGTCACCGCCATGTCCGGCTGCTGGTCGCAGACAAGCGTGCCGATCGTCCAGGGCGACGACGTCCTGTCGGTGCTGCCCGGCACGATGAGCGAGTTCGAGCTCACCCGCCGCCTCGCCGACACCGACGCCGCCGTCATCATGAAGGTCGGCCGCAACCTGCCCAAAATCCGCAAGGCGCTGGAAGCGACCGGCAAGCTCGGCCGCGCGCTCTATGTCGAGCGCGGCACCATGCCGAACACGCAGCACATGCGGCTGGTCGACAAGGCAGACGACAAGGCACCCTATTTCGCCATCGTGCTGGTGCCCGGCTGGGCCGGCAAGCCAGGAGCAGAGCTGTGAGCGGCCGCCTCGTCGTCATCGGCCTCGGCCCCGGCAGTCCCTACCAGGTCACGCCGGAAGCCAGCCGCGCGGTAGCTGAGGCCAGCCTTTTCTTCGGCTACAAGCCCTATCTCGACCGGATCGACCTTCGCCCTGACCAGATTCGCGTCGCCTCCGACAACCGCGAGGAGATCTCGCGCTCCAACGCAGCCCTCGAAATGGCAGCCGCCGGCCACAACGTCGCCATGGTTTCCGGCGGCGATCCCGGCGTCTTCGCCATGGCAGCGGCTGTCTGCGAAGCCATCGAGGCAGGACCGCGCGAATGGCGCAACGTCGAGCTGTCTGTCGTTCCCGGCGTCACCGCCATGCTTGCGGTCGCCGCCCGTGTCGGCGCGCCGCTCGGCCATGACTTCTGCGCCATCAACCTGTCGGACAATCTCAAGCCGTGGGACCTCGTCGAGCGCCGGCTGGTGGCGGTCGCTGAGGCCGGCTTTGTCATCTCGCTCTACAACCCGATCAGCAAGGCCCGCCCCTGGCAGCTCGGCAGCGCGCTCGAGACCCTGCGCGCCCATCTGCCAGCCACGACCCCGGTCATCTTCGGCCGCGCCGCCGGCCGGCCCGACGAGCGCATCGAAATCGTCACGCTGGGCGAAGCCGCAGCCGAAATGGCCGACATGGCAACCTGCGTCGTCATCGGCTCGCCCGAAACGCGGCTGATTACGCGCGACGGCAAGCGCCCGCTGGTCTACACGCCGCGTTTTTCCGCCGGGGTCGCGAAATGATCGACCAGATCGACCATGGCAGCGACGCTGGGCGCCGAAGGCACCTCGGGCAAGGTCGGCCGGCGGAACAGGATCACCTCGATGCCGAGCTGCCTGGCCGCCGCGATCTTGCCGTAGGTCGCCTGCCCGCCGCTGTTCTTGGCGACGATGGCGTCAATCTTGTGCACTTCAAGCAGCTTCCGCTCGTCTTCCTCCGCGAACGGCCCGCGCGCCAGGATGTAGGTCGCATCGGGCACGCCGAGCGGCGGCTCGATGGGATCGACGCTGCGGATGACATAGGCATGCTGGGGCGCGGTCTCGAACGCCGCCACCTCCTGCCTGCCGAGCGCCAGGAACACCCGGCGCGGCTTCCCGCCAAGCGCGGCGACGGCCTGCTCGGCGTCGTCCACGAGCGTCCAGCGGTCGCCGTCGACCTGCTCCCAGCCCGGACGGCGCAAAGCGAAGATCGGCACGCCCGAAATGCGCGCCGCTTCCGCCGCATTGGCCGAGATGCGCGCCGCATAGGGATGCGTGGCGTCGATCAGAAGATTGGTCTTGTGCTCCACCAGCCAGTCGGCCAGCCCCTGCGCACCGCCGAATCCGCCTGTTCGCACCGGCACCGGCTGCTCGACCGGGTTTTCCGTCCGGCCCGCCAGCGACAGGGTGATGTCGAGATCGCCGCGCGTAGCGAGCTTCGCCGCCAGCTGCCGCGCTTCGGTGGTGCCGCCCAGGATCAGAATTCGGTGGGGCATGGGACCTCTCGTCTGCGAGCAAACAGCTCGATTGCCCGTGTATGCGTCGCCAGGCGCTCGATCGCAATCACCCCCACTCCGGTTTGCTTCGCAAACCACCTTTCCCCCTGCCCGGGGGAGAGGAAGCGCCACCTCGCCAACACCTGCGTCTCACGGCTTGGGTTCCTCGCCCCCATGAAATGGGGGAGAGGTGGCGAGCCCGCAGGGCTCGACGGAGAGGGGGAATTTTCGGGGAGGCGCAACCATGGCTGACCGCTGGCTCACCGTCGTAGGCATCGGCGAGGACGGTGTCGCGGGTCTCGGCGACGAGGCCAAGCGCGCGATCTCTGGCGCCACCCACGTCTTCGGCGGCAAGCGTCATCTGGCGCTCGCGGCCGAACTGATCCGCGGCGAGGCCCGACAATGGCCCGCGCCCTTCGACAGCGAGATGCGCGACGTCGTCGCCCTGCGCAGCCGAAACGTCTGCGTGCTCGCCTCCGGCGATCCGTTCCTGTACGGCGTCGGCGTCACCCTCACCCGTGCCATACCAGCGACCGAAATGCGGGTTCTCCCGGCCCCCTCCTCCTTCTCGCTCGCGGCCTCGCGGCTCGGCTGGGCGCTGCAGGACGTTGAAACCGTGTCACTGCACGGCCACGCCATCGACCTGATCCGTCCTTTGCTTCAGCCCTGCGCGCGCATCATCGCGCTCACCTCCGACGGCGAGGCGCCCGCCCAGATCGCAGCCCTTGTCGCGGGCAGCGGTTTCGGTGCGTCGCGCCTGACGGTGCTCGAGGCACTGGGCGGCGACAGCGAGCGCATGCGCATCACGACCGCGGATGGTTTCGACATCGAAAACATCAATTCGCTCAACGTGATGGCGCTTGAGCTTGAATCAGCGCCGCAAGCACGCATCCTGCCGCTTGCCTCGGGCCTCGTCGACGAGTTGTTCGAGCATGACGGCCAGATTACCAAGCGCGAAATCCGCGCCGTGACGCTTTCCACCCTCGCCCCGCGCCGTGGCGAACTCCTGTGGGACATCGGTGCGGGCTCGGGGTCGATCTCCATCGAGTGGATGCTCTGCCACCCCTCGCTGCGCGCCATCGCCATCGAGGCGAACGCCGAGCGCGCCGAGCGCATCGCGCGCAATGCAAGCGCCTGCGGCGTGCCAGGCCTGAAGATCGTCAGGGGCGCAGCACCCGAAGCGCTCGCCGGCCTGCCCACACCAGATGTCGTCTTCATCGGCGGCGGCGGCTCGGATGAAGGCGTGTTCGACGCGGCCATCGCAGCACTTCGTCCCAACGGCCGCCTCGTCGCCAACGCCGTCACGCTCGAAATGGAAACGCTGCTGCTCGCCCGCCATGCCTCGCTCGGCGGCGAATTGCTGCGGCTGCAAGTCTCCCGCGCCGCCCCTGTTGGCTCGATGACCGGCTGGCGGCCGGCGATGCCGGTCACGCAGTGGAGCTGGGTGAAGCCATGATGATCGCAGGAATCGGCTGCCGCAAAGGCGCAACCGTCGAGGACATCCTCTCGGCCATCGAAACCGCGCTCGAAGCGCACGGACTGGCCATAACCGCGCTGACAGCGCTCGCCACCGCCACCCTCAAGCGTGACGAGCAGGGCATCCTGTCTGCCGGCCGCAAGCTCGACCTTCCGCTCCTCGTCGTGAAGGAGACCGATCTTGCCGCCGCGGGCCCACGCACGCTGAGCCACTCGCAAGCCTCGCAGGCGGTCGCCGGAACGCCTTCGGTGTCCGAAGCAGCCGCGCTCGCGGCAGCCGGCGCCGGCGCCACCCTGCTCGGTCCGCGCATCGTCGTCGGGCCCGCCACCTGCGCCATCGCCACCTCTGGAGCCATCGCTTGACCGTACACTTCATAGGCGCCGGCCCGGGCGCGGCAGACCTCATCACCGTGCGCGGCAGCCGCCTGCTCGGCGCCTGCCCGGTCTGCCTATATGCCGGCTCCATCGTCTCGCCGGAGCTTCTCAGCTACTGCCCTGCCGACGCGCGGCTGGTCGACACAGCACCCATGTCGCTCGACGAGATCGAGGCCGAGTATGTAGCAGCCCACAGGGCTGGCCACGACGTCGCGCGGCTGCACTCTGGCGATCTCTCTGTGTGGAGCGCGGTCGCCGAGCAGATCCGCCGGCTGGAGAAGAACGGCATTCCCTATACGCTGACTCCCGGCGTACCGTCCTTTGCAGCGGCAGCTGCCGCTCTGAAGCGCGAGCTCACAATCCCCGAGGTCGCCCAGAGCCTTGTCCTGACCCGCACCTCCGGCCGCGCCTCGAAGATGCCGCCGGGCGAAACGCTGGCCGCCTTCGGCCGTACCGGGGCGACCCTTGCTGTCCACCTGTCCATCCACGCGACCGACCAGGTCGTGGCGGAACTGACGCCCTATTATGGACCGGATTGCCCCGTGGCGGTCGTCTTCCGCGCCTCATGGCCCGACGAGCGTATCGTCCGGGGGACGCTGTCGACGATTGCGGAGGAACTTGCCAAGGACCCGATCGAGCGCACCGCCATCATCTTCGTCGGCCAGTCGCTAGCCGCCGAAGATTTCCGCGAAAGCTCGCTCTACGACGCCTATTATCAGCGCCGGTTCAGGGGCCGCGACGGGTTATGAGCAGCGGCGAAGGGCGCATGCCCCATCAGTTCGCCCTCGCGGTTGAAGACGAGGATTTCCAGCGCGATATCGGGGCTGTTGAGCGCGCTTGCCGCCGTGCGCCAGGCCGCAGCGGCAACCGCGTCGCCGATGGCGATGCCAGCCTTATTCGCCTCGATGAAGGCCTCGGCCACGGTATTGGCGCCCTTGATGCGGGCTTCGAGTTCGGCGTCGGCGCCTGCCTCGACAGCGACGGCGGCAAGTCCGTCGAGATCGGCCGAACCGCGGTTCGAATGCACGTCGAGCAGGCCTTGCGACAGCTTGGTCATCTTGGCGACGCCGCCGGCGATGGTCACCTTGGCCACCGGATGGGCGCGAATGTATTTCGCCATGCCGCCGACGAAGTCGCCCATGTCGATCAGCTGCACCTCATGCAGGCCGTGGAATTTCTGAACGGCCAGCTCGGAAGCGTTACCGGTAGAACCAGCGACATGGTCGAAGCCCATCGCCCGCGCCACGTCGACGCCGCGATGGATGGAGTGGATCCAGGCCGAGCAGGAATAGGGAATGACGATCCCGGTCGTCCCGAGGATCGAGATGCCGCCCAGAATGCCCAGCCGCGGATTGAGCGTCTTGAGCGCCATCTCCTCGCCGCCGGCCACGGAAATCTCGACCTCGACATCGGCGCCCTCGCCCAGAACCTCAGCGACGACGCCAGCAATCATCTTGCGCGGCACCGGATTGATCGAGGCTTCGCCCGGCGGAATCGGCAGGCCCGGCCGCGTCACCGTGCCGACTCCCTTGCCCGCCTTGAACACGACGCCGCTGCCCGCCGCCCCCGGCTGCACCGTGCTCATGACCAGCGCGCCATGCGTGACGTCGGGGTCGTCGCCAGCGTCCTTGACGATGCCAGCCATCGCCCAGCCGTCGCTGCGCTCATTTCTCGCCAGCGCGAAAGCCACGTTCTGGCCGCCCGGAAGGGTGATTTCCACCGGGTCGGGAAACTGCCCCGTCTTCAATGCCATGCACGCCGCCTTGGTGGCGGCGGTGGCGCAGGCGCCGGTGGTCCAGCCGCGCTTGAGCGGACGATCTTCTTCATTCATGACGCGATCTATAGGCTGGCCGGACCGGCGCGTCATCGGCGAAAGCGACACGCATGACACTCGAAAGCGCTATCGCGCGTCTGAACTACAAGCAGCACGTGCTCGAACCCGGCCATGTCTGGCTGGCAGGCGCCGGCCCCGGCGACCCCGGCCTCTTGACCCTCGACGTCCTGTCGGCGCTCGCCCAGGCGGATGCGCTGGTGCATGACGCTTTGGTGTCGCCTGAAATCATCGCGGTCGCCGAGCAGGCGGAAAAATACTTCGTCGGCAAACGGGGCGGCAGACTGTCTATCCCACAGGACGACATCAACGCCCTCCTGGTGAAGCTGGCGCGCGAAGGCCGCAAGGTCGTGCGGCTCAAGGGCGGCCATCCCTTCGTCTTCGGCCGCGGTGCGGAGGAAGCGCTGGTGCTGACCCGCGAGAACATTCCCTGGCGGGTGCTGTCCGGCATTACCTCTGCCTTCGGTGGCCTCTCTTCGGCCGGCATTCCCGCCACCATGCGCGGCATCAATGGCGCGATTATCCTCGCCACCGGCTTCGCTGCTGTCAGCGACGACCGGCCCGACTGGGCGGCACTCGCCCGCACCGGCCAGCCGATCGTGATCTATATGGGCCTGACCCACATGGCCGAGACCGTCAGTGAACTTCTGCGCGGTGGATTGGCAACAGATACGCCCGCCGCTTTCGTCGAAAACGCTTCCACGCCGGAGGAACGCACCGTGACCGCCACGCTCGGCACGCTGGTCGCCACCGCCGAGCGCGCGAAAATCGTCTCCCCGGCCCTCATCGTCATCGGCGGCATCGTCTCGCTGCGCGCCGAACTGATGGGACCAAAATGACGGCGCGTGGCCTCATCATCGGCGCCCCGCGCTCGGGTTCGGGCAAGACCAGCGTCACCATCGGCCTGCTGCGCGCGCTCTCCCGCCGCGGCGTCAGGGTGCGCGGCGCGAAATCAGGCCCCGACTACATCGATCCTGGCTTCCATGCAGCGGCCACCGGACTGCCGGGCATAAACCTCGACAGCTGGGCCATGGCGCCCAAGTTGCTCAATGCGCTTGCAGCCGACGCTGCGGCCAATGCCGAACTGGTGATCCTCGAAAGCGCCATGGGCCTGTTCGACGGCATCCCGGCCGAAAAGGGCCGCTCCGGCTCGGCCGCCGACCTCGCCCGCCTCTACGGCCTGCCGGTGCTGCTCGTGCTTGACGTATCGGGCCAGTCTCAGACAGCGGCGGCCATCGCCAAGGGTTTTGCCACCTACGACCCGGACGTCCGCATCGCGGGCGTCGTTCTGAACAGGCTCGGCAGCGACCGTCACCGCAAGCTCGCCGGCGACGCGATCGAAGCGCTCGGACTGCCCGTCGTCGGCGCCATCCTGCGCGACCCCACTTTGTCCATCCCCGAGCGCCATCTTGGCCTCGTCCAGGCAGAGGAGCACGCCGATCTCTTCGCCCATATCGACAAGCTCGCCGACATGGTCGAGCGCTCGCTCGACCTCGACGCCATCGTCGAACTGGCGACGCCACTCACTCCGGCCGCCGGTGACCAATCCTTCGCCCTGCCGCCACCCGGACAGCGCATCGCGCTCGCCCAGGACGCCGCCTTCACCTTCCTCTACCCGCATGTCGCAACCAACTGGCGCGCCATGGGGGCGGAACTGGTGCCGTTCTCGCCGCTTGCCGACCAGGCGCCCGACGCCTCCTGCGACGTCTGCTGGCTGCCGGGTGGCTATCCCGAACTCCACGCCGGGCGCCTCGCCGCGGCCGGCAATTTCCTGTCGGGCACGCGCCGTTTTGCCGAGACCAAGCCGGTTCATGGCGAGTGCGGTGGCTTCATGGTGCTGGGCCGTTCCATCGAGGATGCGGACGGCGTCACCCACGAGATGCTAGGCCTGCTGGGTCACGCCACCAGCTTCGCCAAGCGAAAGATGAACCTCGGCTACCGTCAGGCCACGCTTACAGCCGCCAGCCCGCTCGGAGCCACAGGCAGCGTCATTCGCGGCCACGAGTTCCATTATGCCCAGACGGTCGAGCGGGGCGACGACGCGCCACTGGGCGAACTCGCCGACGGCCAGGGCAAACCTCTCGGCAGCTTCGGCGGCCGGCGCGGGCATGTCACCGGCACCTTCTTCCACGCGATCGCGCGGGGCTGAGCGATGGTCACGGCAGGCAGCATCTACGACGACCTGCGCATCGGCCTCGTCTTCTTCACGCGCCTGCCGCTGCCGCATTTCGAGGTGCGCGACCGGTCGCTCGCCGACGCCATATGGACCGCTCCGCTCGTCGGCGTCGTCGTGGCGCTGGTTGCCTGGCTAAGCTTCGCCATAGCCTCAGCCCTTGGAGTTGCGGCGGGTCCCGCCGCTGCCCTGGCCATCGCCGCCGGCATGCTGGTCACCGGCTGCCTGCACGAGGACGGCCTGTCGGACACCGCCGACGGCTTCGGCGGCGGACGGACCCGGGAGCGCAAGCTCGAGATTATGCGCGACAGCCGCATCGGCAGCTACGGAGCCGCAGCGCTCGTGCTTTCCATCCTGGCCCGCTGGAGCGCCTTGTCCGAACTGGCGAGCCCGTCACTGGTCTTCGCCGCCCTCATCGCCGCCCATACCGGCTCGCGCGCGCTGATCCCTGCCTTCATGCGCCATCTGCCTCAGGCGCGCATCGACGGCCTCGCCGCAGGCGTGGGTGCGGTGGCCGACGAGGCCGTTATCGCTGCGCTGGCCATCGGCGCGATCGGCCTGCTCTTCCTCGGGCTCAAGGGCGCGATCGTCGCCGCCCTTTGCCTCGCCATCCTCTTTTTCGCCTTCAGAAAGCTCTGCCTCGCCCAGATCGGCGGCCAGAGCGGCGACACCATCGGCGCCCTGCAGCAACTGGCCGAGATCGCCCTGCTGTTTGTCGCATCCGCCATCCTCGCTTGAATCAGTTTCGGAGTATTCGCAGCCATGGCCTTCAAATCGCTCGATGAATTGCGCAAAGCGTGCCTCGACCTTTCCGCCGGCAGCGACGCTGCCGCCGACGCCGTCGCCCGTCGCCAGGACACGCTCACCAAGCCGTGCGGCAGCCTCGGCAAGCTCGAACAGATCGCCGCCTGGCTCGGCCGCTGGCAGGGCCGGGAGATGCCGAAGCTGGACAAGGTGAAGGTCATCGTCTTCGCCGGCAACCATGGCGTCACGGCTCAGGGCGTGTCGGCCTACCCCTCTGAGGTGACCGTCCAGATGGTCGCCAACTTCGCCGCCGGCGGTGCAGCCATCAACCAGCTGGCCCGGCTGGCCGGTGCCGAACTCGCCGTCATGCCGCTCGAACTCGACCGGCCGACAGGCGACTTCACCCAAACCGTCGCCATGGACGAGATCGATTTCCTCGCCGCCGTTTCCACCGGCTACGACGCCGTCACCAAGGACCTCGACCTCGTCTGCTTCGGCGAAATGGGCATCGGCAACACCACGCCTGCCGCAGCCATCGCAGCCGGCTTGTTCGGCGGCACCGGCCGCGACTGGGCCGGGCGCGGCACTGGCGTCGACGACAGCGGCCTTTCCCGCAAGTTTGCGGCCATCGATGCCGGGCTGGCGCGTCACGCGGCCACGCTCGCGGATCCGCTTGCCGTCGCCGCCAATCTCGGCGGCCGCGAGCTTGCCGCTATCCTGGGCGCCACCCTCGCCGCGCGCCACCGCAATATCCCTGTCCTGCTTGACGGCTTTGTCGTCACCGCCGCCGCCG
Organism: Mesorhizobium sp. SCN 65-20; assembly: GCA_001724355.1. Taxonomy (GTDB): domain Bacteria; phylum Pseudomonadota; class Alphaproteobacteria; order Rhizobiales; family Rhizobiaceae; genus Aminobacter. The sequence goes on from MEEF01000042.1 coordinate 10,322, forward strand.
CTCCGCTCGCCAGGCTCCACCCCGAGGGTCTGGCCCATACGCTCTCGGCCCACGTCTCGGCGGAGGCAGGCCACCGGCAGTTGCTGGAGGCGCTCCGGCTCGCCCCCTTGCTCGACATGGGCATGCGCCTCGGCGAAGGCTCAGGCGCTTGCCTGGCGGTCAACATCGTCCGCTCGGCCCTCGAATGCCACGCCCGGATGGCGAGCTTCGCCGAGGCCGGCGTGACCGACAAATAGTCAGCAATTGCTATACGGCGGGCGGGATTTACATCTCGCCGCAATCTGATTTCTGGAAATTGGCCAGATTTGGGATTGCATTCCAATCATTGAGGCAGAGGCAGCCAGCCTCTGCCTCCTCCGCGAGGGCTCTCCCCGCTACCTTGCCGCCGACTTCAGAAGTTTGCGGCAAGTCTCAGGAGAACTCCCCAGTGAAACGCTTCCTACTCATCGGCGCGGCGCTTGCCGCGCTCCTCACGGGCCCGGCCCAGGCACAGTCCGTCGATACGATCCTCAACGCCTCCTACGACGTCGCCCGCGAACTCTTCGCCGCCGAGAACAAGGCTTTCGCTGCCGCCCATCCCGGCATCACTGTCGACCAGTCGCACGCCGGCACCTCCAAGCAGGCACGCTCCATCGTCGAAGGCCTGCAGGCCGACGTCGTCACCTTCAACCAGGTGATCGACATCGACTTCCTGGTGAAGAACGGCCTGGTCTCCGAGGATTGGCAGAAGGACTTCCCCAACCAGGCATCGCCCTTCTACTCGCTGCCGTCCTTCCTGGTTCGCGCCGGCAATCCCAAGAACATCAAGGACTGGTCCGACCTCGTCCGCGACGACGTGCAGGTGATCTTCCCCAACCCCAAGACCTCCGGCAACGCCCGCTACACCTACCTGGCTGCCACGGCCTACGCCAAGGAGGCGTTCGAGGGCGATGAGGCCAAGGTCAAGGAGTTCGTGACCAAGCTGTTCGACAACGTGCCCGTCTTCGACACCGGCGGCCGCGCCGCCACCACGACCTTCGTCGAGCGCGAGATCGGCGACGTGCTGATCACCTTCGAGGCCGAAACGCGGGGCATCGCCCGCGAATACGGCACCGACAAGGTTGAGAGCGTCATCCCATCGGTCAGCCTGCTCGCCGAATTCCCCGTCGCGATCGTCGACAAGGTCGTCGACGAGCGCGGCTCGCGCGACGTCGCCAAGACCTATCTCGACTTCCTCTACACGCCTGAGGGCCAGCGCATCGCCGCCGAATACGGCAACCGCGTCCACGACGCCACCGTCGCGGCCGAATTCAAGTCGCAGTTCCCGGAGGTACGCCTGGTCACGGTGGAAGACGTCTTCGGCGGCTGGGACAAGATCCAGAAGGAGCATTTCGGCCCCGGCGGCGTGCTCGAGGAAATCTACGGCAAGCGCTGAAAAGTCCTGTTCCCACAGCACTGCGAAAGCCGGCCAACGTGCCGGCTTTCGTCGCATCTTCAGGCCGCGAGCGCGCCATAAGCACCGTTTGCAGCGATCCGCACGCCGAAACGGCCAATCCTTACGGTTTCTCAACGCCTTTCGGCTTGTATATCAAGTCGCTGGAATTTATCTCTAATGACAGCCGGAATGCGATGGGGACGAATCGTCATCCTTGGCCTTGTGCAACTCGCTGCGATTGGCAGCCGAAGTCGATGACGCGTTCTCGATATGCTCACTAAAAAGGCAAGTACGGCCTCAAGGCCCTCGTCCATCTGTCGCAACTTCCCGCCGGCCAGCTAGCCTTCGTCGGCGACATAGCGACCGCCAACAAGATCCCGAAGAAGTTCCTCGACGCGATCCTCGGCGAGCTGCGCAATGCCGGTTTCGTTCAGAGCCGCAAGGGCAAGGACGGCGGCTACCGCCTCGCCAAGCCGGCGACCGAGATCAAGATCGGCCATGTCGTGCGCGTTCTCGACGGCCCGCTGGCGCCCATTCCCTGCGCCAGCCGCACGCAATACCAACCGTGTGACGACTGCGACGAGGCGACCTGCCAGATCAGGCACATGATGCTGGAGGTGAGGCAGGCGATCGCCGGCGTGCTCGACAACCGCAGCCTTGCCCAGGTGCGCGACGCCGCCAATGACGACCTCGCTGCTAGCATGATGCACCAAGGCTGACCTGCGGCCAAAAGCTCCAGTTTTTGCGCAGTTGCGGAGGCGGCCCTACACCACCCGGCGCAATTGCCCGTGACTGCCCCTGCGCACCATCGGTGTGGGATCGTAGCGCCTGACGGCCCTTTGAACCTGCGGGATCACCTGCCTGCCAAACGATTCGATGGCATCGCCGTCCTCAAGGCCATGGATCAGGAAATCCGTAACGCCGATCCCGGCATAGGCGACGAGCCTCGCGACTGCCGTTCCCGACGAAGCCCCGAGGTTCCATTCGCCATCGCCCTCTTCAGCCTGGACGGGTAGCGAAAAGCGAACGCGAGCCGTCCTTCCGAAGGGTTGGGCGGCGACCTTGACCCGCTCGATCAACTGCCGCGTCTCATCGATACCGCCGGCTGGAAGCTCGAACAGGTCGGCATGCTTGCTCGCGACCTTGAGCGCCGTGCCCGAGAGGCCGCCGTTCTGGATCGGGATGTCCACCCCTTCGGCAGGCTTCAGTGGAACGTAGCCAGCGTGGACACGGTAGAATGCTCCCTCGTGGTCGAAGGGTCGCGCATTGCTCCATAGACGCCGCAGCAGCACCAGATATTCGTCGGTGCGCCCGAGGCCTCCCGCCAGACCCAATCCGTCCGGTGCCTCGCGTAGGCCTCGGCTCGCAGGCACGCGCAGCGAGAGCCGCCCCTGGCCCAGTTGCGCCAGCGTCGCGAACTGCCGTGCGGCGACCACCGGGGCCACTATGCCTGGCCAGTGCGAAACCAGCACCCCCAGCGAATGTGTCGCCCGCAGCGCCAGCGACGCTAGGTCCATGTTGACGAGAAGCCCGCCCATGTCGTCGATCATGACACGGCGGAAGCCGGCATTCTCGAGCAGGCGCAGCCTTTGCACCGCCAGCGCGGTGTCGGAAAAGAAGGAAGGATGAAGCTCGTCACTGTCGGCTGCGCCGCCCGGGCAATGGGTGAAATCGATCTGCATCGCATCTCCTCCGTCCTGTCAGGAACAGTCATGGCGCCGCCCGCGCCGGTTCAAGCTCTCGTCCGAAATGCCCTCTTCGATGGTTGGGAAACAATGCGCCCCCATGGGCGCCACGGCCGGTCCGTCAGTGGATCAGGCCGAAGACCAGCGCAGCGGTGAAGCCGAACGACACCGTGAAGATGAGATAGGAAGCGAGTTGCGCAACGCTCGCTGCCTTGCCGACTGTTGCCGCGGACTGTGCGGGCCGGCCATTCGAGAGATACTGGGTCTGTGCCATCGCAATCTCCATCATGCCGTTAGTCTATAAAATTAATAGACTTTGTCGATTGCTAATTTTGGCGAGATTGTGGAACCGGTTTGCCGATGCTGCCGCAAGGGGAGCATTTTGTCCTGCGTACGCCCATTCAGGGACGACGTGACGTGACCACGACTCCCGAAAAATCCATAAAAATCAGACAGATGACCGCATATCCGGAATCAGCCCCTCAAGCGCCGCTGCGCGACGGCAGGTGAAACCCGAAGGCGCGGGAGCACCTTCGAGCCTCAATTTTGCTGTGGTCAGTAGTAGCCACGAGGACACTCGGCGACGTAGATTCGCCCGTAGCGATCCTGGTAGCGGCAACGTTGCGGCTCGCTCGCCCGGCCGATCAGCGCGCCGCTCACCGCGCCCACTGCGCCGCCAACCAGAGCACCTTCTGCGCGATTGCCCGGAGCCGCCACGGCACTTCCGATCGCCGCACCGCCGAGGGCACCGACCGTGGCGCCCTGTTCGGTCGCCGTGCAGGCCGCAAGCGGCATCGCCAGAACAAGACCCAAAACCACCATTTTCATTGCGGTTACTCCCAAGTGGATTGCGTCCCTCAGGGCAACAATGCGCCGGCGCGACAATCGATCCATGGCGCTCCATTGGCCCCCTGTCGCGAGAAGCCGCCAAATGGCGCTGGCTGGGCACAAAGGGGAATAGGGCTGCGCCGGCATCAGGTCAGGTCTTTTCGTTCGCCTTCTCCTTCCGCGCTTTCGGCTGCGGCCGGCGGGCCTTCCGTCTGGTCGGCTTCAGCGCGACGGCCGGCGCATCGGCGAGCGCGCCGGTCACCGCATCCGTCATGCCGTAGGCCACGAAGTCGGCGTTCAACTGTTCTGCAACTCGGCCGGCAGCCTGGGGCGCTGTCCCATCCGTCCAGATCACGATGCCCACCCGAAGCGACGCCTTGGCACGCTTCAGGCGGCGCACCAGGAAGCGGGCGTGGTTCAGCGAATCGTCGTTCAGGAAGCCAACGACGACGCATTGGACGTCGCCAAGCGGAAGACTGCGTATGTTGGAAGCCTCGGTCTCGGCATGTCCCGCCGTTCTGGCTTCGGCCCCCTGAACGGTGAGCACCTGGGCAAGCATTGCGGCGGCGGCATCGTCCAGCTCCCCGCGCCCGCCGATGCACAGGACCGACTTCCCGGAGCCGTCGGGCAGTTCCTCGCCGGCTTCGTCCTCTGCCTGCGCCAGCGCGTCCGTCGCGTCGTCGTCTCCCTCTTCCTCGTCCGCCTCGTCCTGGGCGATCTCCTGGAGGTTCGAAACCAGCGTCAACGCGCTTGCCGATATCCGCGCGCGCTGTTCACCGGTCAGAGCGCCGCGCACCCTGTCGCGTTCGCCCAGCAGCAGCGCAGGTATGGCGACCTTGCCGTAGAAATCGACCAGGTATTCTTCCTCCAGAATTTCTTCCGCGTTGTCGGTCGCTTCGTCGGGATCGCCGGCCAGAAAGCGCTGGTAGAGCCTTTCCTTGGGGTCGAGCACCGGTTCGTTGCCGAACAGCACCTCCAGGAACTCGAACTGCGGCACGTGCTTTCCGAGAACGACGAGGCAGACCGTGAGCGGTGTCGACAGGACCAGGCCGATCGGCCCCCAGAGCCACGTCCAGAAGATGGCGGCAACGATGATGGCGAGCGGCGAAAGCCCCGTCTTCGAGCCGTAGAGCCAGGGTTCGACGACGTTGTTGATGATGAGTTCCATGACCAGGAACAGCGCTGCGGCCCACAACAGGAGCGACCAGCCTGGCGCAACTGCGAGCGCCAGGAACAGCGGCAGGATCATCGCGATCGCCGGCCCGATGTAAGGCACGAAGCGCAGGACGATTGCCAGCAGCCCCCAGAGGATGGCGTTGGGTATGCCCAGCAGCCAGAGGCCGATACCGATGGGAACGCCGTAGAGCACGTTCACCACCAGCTGCATCAGCAGGTATTGCCCCACCCTTCGGCCCGCATCCTGCAGCGCCTCCGTCGTCCGGTGCAGGTCGCCATAGCCGACCAGCCGGATGAAGCGGTCCCGCAGGTCCTCCCTTTCCAGGAGCATGAAGATGACCACCACCACGACAAGGCCGGCCGTCGCCAACGGCCCGATGAGCGGTGAGATCAGGTTGCGCAGCGTCTCGATGGGCCGCTGCGGGGTGGAGATCTCCACCTGCAAGGGGGCCGGCTTTGGCGGTTTCGCAGTAGGCGCCTGCGCCGGCTCCGGACTTTCGATTTCCTGGCCGACGCGCTCGATGACCCGGCTGAGGCGGTCGATGATTCCGCTCTCGCTGCCCGTTTCCTTGAGCGCGCGCACCTTTTCGAGGATGTTTGCCTGATAGGTCGGGGCGTTCTGCGCCACCTCTCCGATCTGGGTGGCGACGACGAAGCTGAAGGCGCCGACCACGGCGAAGGCCGCCGCCACGCAGGTGATGACGGCGACCAGCCGTGGCACGCCGAGCCGGCGCAGCCAGGAAACGATCGGCGCAAGCGCAAAGGTCAGAAGCACGGCGATCGCGAGCGGCATCAAAACGTCGCGCGCGAAATAGAGGATCGCGACCACGGCCGCCGTGGCGGCGAAGGTCGGCAACGCCGTCCTTGCACGCGACTGCGACCGAATGCGTCCCGCGTCCATCGGCTCCTGGCTTTTAGTCCCCGCCTCGGCCATGCATGTCTCCCGCCCGTACTGGCGCGCAACCCTGTCAGCCAGGGGCTCCAGCGCATTCTTCCAGCCATGTACTACGCATAGTGGGCAGTCCGGTTCCTTCGGTGCCCCTACGAAATCAGGCCTGGCGCGGCGAGAAGATCGACCAGTTCATCCGTTTCGTCAGCTGCTCCAGCGCGATCGAGCCGAGCATGGAATTGCCGCGCGCATTGAGACCCGGGGACCAGACCGCGATGGACGCCACTCCGGGAACGATGGCGAGGATTCCCCCTCCGACGCCGCTCTTGCCCGGGATGCCGACACGGAATGCGAATTCGCCCGACCCGTCATAGTGGCCGCAAGTCAGCATCAGCGCATTGATGCGCCTGGCGCGCTCGCTCGAGATAACCGTGTGCCCGGACGCTGGAATGCGGCCGGAGTTCGCCAGGAAGCGCCCGGCATTGGCCAGTTGAAGGCAACTCATCGCGATGGCGCAATGATGGAAATAGACGCCGAGCGTCAGTTCCGGCGCATGATGCAGGTTGCCGAACCCCTTGAGATAATTGGCGAGAGCGAAATTGCGGTAGCCGGTGGCGCGTTCCGAACTGGCAACCTCCCCGTCGATCAGGATCGAATCGTCGTCGGCCACCGTGCGTACGAAGCTCAGCACCTCGCCAATCGCCTCGCGCGGCTGATGGCCGGCAAGCAGGATGTCGGAAACGACGATCGCGCCAGCGTTGATGAAGGGATTGCGGGGAATGCCCTCCTCGCGCTCGAGCTGGACAATGGAATTGAACGGAGTGCCCGACGGTTCCCGCCCCACCCGGTTCCAGAGCGAATCGCCGACGCGGCCAAGCGCCAGGGCAAGAGTGAACACCTTGGAGATGCTCTGGATCGAGAACGGCTCGTCCGCATCGCCCGCCACTGCCACCTCGCCGTCATTCATGACGACCGCGATGGCGAATTTCCGAGGATCGATCTTGCCGAGTTGCGGGATGTAGGAGGCGACCTCGCCGCGGTCGGAACGCGCGTTCATGTCCGCGACGATCTCGTCCAGTACGTCCTTCAACTTGGCCATAGCGCTCCCAGGCACCCTTCCGATCAGAATCGGTCTCAGCGGATCGTCGGACGCTTCTACACGAAGTTTGGGATCGGAATCATGCCTGAGCTGCAGCGCAATCGGCGCGTTCTCAGGTCGCCGCGACAAGTAGCCTGCTCCCACGAGGCGCCATCTGGACTACAATGGGGCAAACCAACAAGAAGGAGTCCTCTTTCGATGAGCTCAACACTGCCCGCTGCCGCGCCGCGCCGTTCGCCGATCCTCTGGCTCGTCGTGGCTTTGGTCGTGATATCAGCGCTGGCCTTTGCCGTGACTGCATGGGGCATCGGCCCGGCGATCACCATGGTGGGCCTCGCGGCCACTGCAATCATGTTCCTGCTGTTCCATTTGATCAGCCAGGTCTGAGCCGGGCCACACGGCCTCACGACGGCGCCCGCATGGCATCCATTCGGGCGCCTTTTGATTCTTGACGTTTTGCGACCCGGTTACTCGAACTGATCGAGGCAAGGCGGTCGGCCTACCACCGTCAGGCAATCAGCCCCCGCGAGCTCGACAAGCTGTCGGCGCTGCGGAAACCGAAGTGATTTCAGGGAATTAGATGGTGGGTGTGCACAGGATCGAACTGTGGACCCGCTGATTAAGAGTCAGCTGCTCTACCAACTGAGCTACACACCCACGCGGCCGCGTCAGCGACCATGGGCGGCATATAACCGTACCAGATTGCCCTGTCCACCCCAGAGCGACAGCAGCTTTGAAGTTACCACCAGCCAAGGGCTACCAAGTGTGCCGATCACTCGCCCAAGAGCCTACCCTGGTGCCGCAGTCGCCCAGACGCCTCTGCACTTGATCGGTGCGCGCGCCAGATGATCGGTGTCGTGGACAACCGTCGGGACAACGCGAAGCGTTGGCCAGTCAGCGGAAAGTTGAACAATTTCAGGAAATTAAGTGGTGGGTGCGACAGGGATCGAACCTGTGACCCGCTGATTAAGAGTCAGCTGCTCTACCAACTGAGCTACGCACCCACGCGGCCGCTTCAGCGACCGTGGGCGGCATATAGCCAAGGCATTTTCGCCTGTCCACCCCTTCCGGCACATTTTCTTCAAGTCGGCAAAAATTCCGAACTTCAGGCCAGCAATACGCCCTCGGCGACCCGTATGGCGTGTCCCCCGATGCGCGCAGCAACCAGTTTTGCTCCCAAAACGTCGAGTTCGAGCCTGATTTTCGACGGCCTGCCCATTTCGATTCCCTGTTCGATCCAGAATCGCTGCCCTCCGTCGGTCGGCTTGTCGAAGTGCATGATCGCCCCCGCAAAGGCCGCCGCCGCCGAGCCGGTCGCCGGATCCTCGTATGACGGGCTCCCCGGAACGATCATGCGGGCATGGAAGGCACAGGTGTGGTCGACGGTTTCGCGGCTGTAGACATAGGCGTTCGCAAATTCGACCTCGTTCTTGCGCGGGGCGATTTCCATCCAGGCCTCGTTGTTGAGCTTCACCTTGGCCGCCGCCTTGAGGTCGGCCAGCGGCACCGCCACAAAGGGCACGCCCGCGGACCACAGCGACACACGGTGATTCTCGAAGCCGATTTCATGCGGCCCCAGCCCGAGCGCCGCACCGATCGCCTCTGCGTCAGCCGAAAGCGGCAGTTGCTCAGGCAGCTTCGGAAGGTCGAACTCGGCAAACAGCCCGTCACCGAGCCTGGTGACGGCGCAGCGCACCAATCCGATGTTCTCCTCGAGCACGAAGATGCCGGCGAGATCGTTGCCCACGCCCAACTCGGAGAGGGCTATCGCCGTGCCCACCGTAGGATGACCGGCGAACGGCATTTCATAGTCGGGCGTGAAGATGCGCACCTGCGCCTTGTGGGTCGGGTTCTTCGGCGGCAGGACGAAGGCCGTCTCCGAAAGGTTGAATTCCCGCGCAATCGCCTGCATCGCCGACGTATCGAGGCCGTCCGATTCAATGACGACGGCAAGGGGATTGCCGGCAAGCCGCTCCTGGGTGAAGACGTCGTAGATAAAATACTTGCGTCCGTTTCTCACGTTTGCTCCTTCTGCCGCCGCAACATGAGCGAAAATTAATTTGAATTCCCACGATACAGGGCCGATCTGTGAACCTGAAGGGAGTTCCTCGCAGCAATTGGGGTCAGGCTTGGACCAGCTTGTCAATCGTCCAGACGAGGCGAACGCCGCATCGATCGAAAAGGCCCTGGGGCTTGACGCCAAGGGGCGTGCGCGCCGCCGTCGCAGGGGCTGGTTGTGGCTGGTGCCGATCGCCGTCGTGGCCGCTGGGCTCTATGGCGGTTATGCCTGGTTCGCCGCGCCGTCCGAACGCACGGTCTATACGGCGCAGCCAGCCGAGATCGGCGACCTGACCGTCGAAGTTTCCGCCACCGGCAACCTGCAACCCCTCACCCAGGTCGACATCTCCAGCGAATTGTCGGGCGTGATGCGTTCGGTCGCAGTCGTCGAGAATCAGCACGTGAAGAAGGGCGACGTGCTCGCCGCGCTCGACACGACGCGACTCACCGCGCAGATCGAGCGCGCGCAGGCATCGGCCAAGGCAGCTGCCGCCAAGGTCGACGACACGCGTATCACGCTCTCGCAGAACGCCCAGGCGCTCGTGCGCTCGCAGGAACTCTTCCGCCGTGGCCAGACCACCAGCCAGTCGCTGGAGGCGGCAACCGCCGAGCGCGACCGTGCCCAGAGCGCCCTCGACATGGCCGAAGCCAATCTCGCCATCGCCGAAGCCGATCTCAAACTGCAGCAGGCGGATCTCGCCAAGAGCACGATCTACGCCCCCATCGACGGCGTGGTTCTCACCCGCGCGGTCAATCCGGGCCAGACGGTGGCATCTTCCATGCAGGCGCCCGTGCTGTTCGTGCTGGCCGCCGACCTGTCCAGAATGGAGCTCAAGGCGGCTGTCGACGAAGCCGACATCGGCTCGGTGATCAAGGGGCAGACCGCACGCTTCACGGTCGATGCGTTCCCCGACCGCCGCTTCGACGCCTCGATCCGCGACATCGCCTACGCGTCGGTCGCAACCGACGGCGTGGTGACCTACAACGCCTGGCTCGACGTATCCAACGACGAACTCCTGCTGCGTCCCGGCATGACGGCAACGGTGTCGATCGTCACCAAGGAAGCCAAGGGTGTGCTCACCGTGCCGGCGACGGCGTTCCGCTACCGCCCTGCCCCGGCAGCGCGCAGCAGTGGCTTCAGCTTGCAGAACCTGTTCCTCGGCCGGCCCATGCGCGCTCCTGCCGATCGTAGCCGCCCTGCATCGACGCCCGCTGACGGCTCGCGCACGCTCTACGTGCTGAAGGACGGCTCGGCCGCTCCAGTCAGGGTGAAGACCGGCGCCACCGACGGCGAACGCACCGAGATCGTCTCCGGGCTCAACGCGGGCGACCAGGTCATCACCGCCCAGTCGTCATCGGCCCGGAATTGAGCGAGCCGATGGCCGAGCCCCCGCTGATCGTCTTCGAAAAGGTCTGGAAGACCTACGGCTCCGGCGTGACCGAGGTCAACGCGCTGGCGGGCATCGACCTTTCGATCCGGCGCGGCGAGTTCGTCGCCATCATGGGCCCCTCGGGCTCCGGCAAATCGACGGCGATGAACATCGTCGGCTGCCTGGACACCCCCACCTCCGGCCGCTACGACTTCATGGGAGCCGACGCGGGCCGGCTCGACCGCAACCGTCGCGCCCTTCTGCGCAACCTCTACATCGGCTTCGTCTTCCAGGGTTACAATCTCCTGCCGCGCACCACCGCGGCCGAGAATGTCGAACTGCCGCTGATCTATCGCGGCGTGGCCGCGCATGAGCGGCGCGAACTCGCCATGAAGGCTCTTGCCGAGGTCGGCCTTGACGGCCGCGAGCACCACACGCCGGCAGAACTCTCCGGCGGCCAACAGCAGCGGGTAGCGATCGCGCGCGCCATCGTCACGCGTCCCACGCTGCTTGTCGCCGATGAGCCCACCGGCAATCTCGACACGGCCCGCAGCCACGAGATCATGGACCTGCTCACCCGGCTCAACGAGGAGCACGGGCTGACCATCGTCATGGTCACGCACGAGGCCGACATCGCCACCTATGCCGGGCGAACCATCGCCTTCCGTGACGGGCATGTCGCGTCCGACACGATCAAGTTGGAGGCGGCCTGAGCAATGCTCTGGGAAACCATCCGCCTCGCCCTCCGCTCGGTGCGCCGCAATGCGCTCCGCTCGTTCCTGACGCTGCTCGGCATCGTCATCGGCGTCGCCGCCGTCATAGCCATGCTGACCATCGGCAGCGGCACCACCGAGAAGGTCAAGTCCGACATCTCCCGCCTCGGCAGCAACCTGCTCGTCGTGCGGGCGGGCCGCCCTCCTGTTCCAGGCTCCGCACCGCAGCCCGCGATACGTCCGCTCGGCGAAAAGGAGGTTGGAGCGCTGGTGACCCACCTCGAGGGCGCACGAGCCGTCTCGCCTGCCTCGCAAAAGCAGGTGCGCGTCATCTTCGGCACCGAAAGCCTGACGGTGGCTGTCACCGGGACTGACAACGCCTATCTGGAGGCACGGGACTGGAAAGTCGTCTCCGGCCGGCCCTTCACCGATTCGGAAGTGCGCGGCGGGGTCAATGCCTGCCTGATCGGCGAAACAGTGCGCCAGCAGTTCTTCGGGGCCGGCGATCCCGACGGCGCCAGGATTCGCGTCGGCCGCATGAGTTGCAAGGTCGTGGGGCTGCTCGAGCCCAAGGGCTACTCCGGCTTCGGGCAGGACCAGGACAATGTGCTGCTCATGCCGCTTGCGGCCTACCAGCGCCGCATTGCCGGCAACCGCGACATCGAGACGATCTACGTCGCCGCCGACGATGCCACGCCCACCTCCGTGGTCCAGACCCGGATGGAGGACATCCTGCGCGACAGCCGGCGCGTCACCGCCGACCGCGAAGACGATTTTTCGGTGCGCGACATGACCCAGATCGCCGATGCGATGGCGAGCGCCACCACGACAATGACCGGCATGCTCGGCGCGGTCGCCGGCGTCAGCCTGCTCGTCGGCGGCATCGGCATCATGAACATCATGCTGGTCTCCGTTACCGAGCGCACACGCGAGATCGGCATCCGGCTCGCCATCGGCGCACACGAAAAGCACATCCTCGTCCAGTTCCTGGTCGAGGCGACGGTGCTGTCGCTACTCGGCGGGCTGATAGGCATCGCGCTCGGCCTGGGGATAGCGGGCGCGACGTCGATGGCGCTTTCGATCCCCTTCGCACCCAGCCTCGCCGTCGTGCTACTCGCCGTCGGCTTCTCGGCGCTGATCGGCATGGTCTTCGGCTTCTTCCCGGCGCTGCGTGGCGCAAGGCTCGACCCGATCGAGGCGCTGCGGCACGAATAGGGCTCACTGCTTCAGGACAGTGTTGGAGGCGCCTTGCTCGACCTGGTCGATCACCAGCAACCTGACCGGCTCTGCACCGACATTTGCGCCCTGGTGCCAGACGTCGATCATCTCGACGATGAAGTCGCCCTTCTTGTAGCTGGAGCTCTTGCCGGTCTCGGCGTTGGTCACCTGCAGCTGTCCCTCGAGCACATAGGCGTAGCGTGCGGACGGATGCTTGTGCACGGGCAAGGTCGCACCGGGCGGAATGTCGAAAGTGGATACCAGCACCTGAACGTTCTTCTGCGGCAACGTTATCGCCTGTCCGGCCGCGGTCGTGGTCGTCGATGCAAGCGGTGTGACTACCACCTTGTCACCGGTATTGCTGGCGTCGAGTGCGCTTGAGACGCTGCTCGCGAGCGTTGCGGCCATGACGGCGACGGTCGCCAGCAGCGCGTTGCGGAATTTCGGCCAGAGCATGTGATCCTCCCCTTTGACGGAATCGACAGTGAGGCCGTGCGGGGGCGCTTTCAAGAAGCAGACAGCGAAGGCATCAGCCCTGCGTGAAATGCCACTCCACAAGCGACAGCATGTGCGGCATCAGGCCGTCGGGCAGGTCGTGCATCCCGCGAATGACGACGGGGCCGGTGATCTCCGGATCGGGGTCGTTAGCCACGAACTGCCGGATGCGATCGGCCAGCATGTCTGCCGTCTCGGCCATTCGATAGCGGCGCACGATCACCGTGCCGCTCTCCACCGAAAGCGCATAGCAGCGCTCCTCGCGCTCGGCTTGCGCCAGGTCGAGGCCGGTTTCCTCACGCACTTCGCGCGTCATGTTGTAGTCGAGATCGACCTGCCCATCGCGAAAATCCTCGGGCTCGAACGACCCCGCCGCGAAATAGACCTTGCCGGCATTGGCCGTGTGGCCGCCCATGCGGATCGCCACCAGCGCGTTGTCGCTCGAAATCAGCATCGCATGGGCAAACGCGTGCTCGGCGCTGGTCACCGGCTTGAGCTTGCGCCACAGCATGAAGGTAGAGAAGCGGATGGCATGGCAGCGGCCGGCAAGCCGGTTTGCCCCATAGCGCAGGTCCGACAGCAGCACGACCGTTCCGTCGAACAGCGCCGGCCGCAGCGCCTTCTCCTGTTGCCAGTTTGCCGTGATCGCGGCTGCGTTATCCGTTTCGAAAGGGTGCGGGGCAGGATCGAGGCGAACGTCGACCAGGTCGACCGGCAGGATCACGTTTCGCGGTAGGTCGAATGCCAATGGATCGCTCTCTCAGGCTATGTCGAGGGTAACGGCCACCGGGCAATGATCCGACGCCTTAGGCCGATCCCAGCCGGCGCGCGGATAGCGGTCGACCTCCTGCCCCGCCGGGAAGATCGTGCGCCAGGGCTGGCCGCGGCGGATGATGTCTGGAACCGCCTTCGCGTTCCTCTGCGCAAGCGACGGCGACGCAAGGATGTAGTCGAGCTGGCACAAATGCCGCTCCTGTGGCCCGCGGGTATGGTACAGCGTCCAGCGGTCCATCTCCGGGCGGCGTTCCACCAGGTTCTCGGCGAAACCGTCTGCAAGCAGCACGTTGAGGCAGGAGTCCGTCTCGTCGACCACCGTGAAATCGTGGCCGTTGAAGCTGTCGCCGCCTATCACGATCCGCTGCCGGTAGTCGTTGAAATCGCCGCAGATCATCCAGCGCTTGTTGGCCGCGTCGTCCGCGCCGAAACGGTCCTCGATGATCCGCCTGACCGCCTTGGCCTCGGCGATGCGGATCGGCATCGTCGCCTCGCGGCCGTTGAGCCCGTTGCGTGGCGAGCCCATCGACTTGAGGTGCACCGAGTAGATGGTCAGCGGCTTGCCGCCGATCTTGACGTCGATCTCCAGGCAGTCGCGACGGAAGATGCGCTCGAACGGCTCCTGCCCGAGCGCCGCGAGCTCTGGCGTGTGCAGCCCGAAATCGTCGAAGGTCACATGCGCGTGGCTGGTCATCCGCACGAACTCGATCGGCTGGCCGTGGGCGGTCTCGGCCCGCATCATCACGGCCACGTCGATGCCGCGGCTGTCGTTGCCGGAGGTCGTGTATTTGTGCTGGTAGCCCTGCCCGATCATCTTGAACAGATAGCCGTACTCGAAGGCCTTCAAAGCTTCGATATTGTCGACCTCCTGCATGCAGATGATGTCCGCCCTCGCCTCGGCGATGGCAAGTGCGGTCAGTTGCCTGTTGTCGTCGGCATGGGAAATGGCCCGCGCCTGCTCGAGCAGGCGGTATTCCGCCTCGCTCCTGATGTCGAACAAAGCGAGCGCCCGATCCTCGTTGAGCTGGTTGCGGTAGCCGGAAAAATCGAACCTGTTCATCAGGTTCTCTACATTGAAGGTGGCGAGGCGGAGCGACATGACAGCGAGCATTGCCTTCATCGCCGCTCAAACACAAGCCCCGCCGGGAACGCATATTGTTCATCACGCGTTCAGCAGAAAAGGCGTTAGAATGGACAATCTCCGTCGATAATTGCGGGGCGTGGGGCCTTTGGGATTCGCATTTCTGGAGACGAACATGAAATACGGTCTTTCGTCCTTGGCACGTTCCGGCCTCATAGCGCTCGGTGTCCTGGCAGGTGTCCCGCTTTTGGCCGCCGCAGGTCCCGCCGAGTTGGCCCGGATGCCGATGCACTCGGCACAGGATTCGGCGATCGCTCCGACCGAGGTCAATCACTGGGGTCGCAACGGCTGGCGTGGCGATGCCTGGCGCCACGGAGGCGGGCGCGGCTGGAACAACAACTGGAACAACAACTGGCGCGGTCGCTACCGGCCCTATTATGGCGGCGGCTGGGGTCGCGGCTACTGGGGCGGCTCGGGCATCTACCTGAACTTCTCGGTCCCGGCCTATCGCTACGACCCGTACTATGACGGCTACTATCGCCCGCGCTATTATGCGCCGCGTCGCGCCCTTCGGTTGTCGTCCGCCCACATCCAGTGGTGCTACAACCGGTATCGGTCGTATCGGGACTGGGACAACACCTTCCAGCCCTACAACGGTCCGCGCCGGGAATGCTGGTCGCCATACAGCTGACGCGTAACGCCGGTTTGATCGGCGCCCCGTCAACGGGGCGCCAGACATAACATGATATTTACGGATCGCATTTAAGAGGCCGGCAGCGCGGAGGCGTTCTCCGCGCCGACGAGCCTACCCTGATGACCGACGAAGCAGCAGCCAAACCTCAGCGCGAACACCGCAACCGCGTGCTCAAGGGCGCATCGATCATTACCGGCGTCAACAATTCCGAAATCAGCGTGACGATCCGCAACATGCACGGCGGCGGTGCCGAACTGCGTGTAGGCGTGGATGCGCGCATTCCCGAACGCTTCCTGCTCTATGTGCCGGTCGACGGCATCGGCTACCGCTCGGTCGTCCGCTGGCGGCGGAACGACCGCATCGGTGTCATGTTCGAGGGAACTGAGGCGAAGCCCCACTGGCACTACGGTTGATCGAGGCGTCAGAACGCCCGCACCTCGCCGACCACGTCGACCACCACGTCCAGACCATCGAAGGTCTTGGGCAACTTGGCTCCCTTCTTTTCCTTCGACAGGTAGACGTTGATCGCCAGGTCGTCGCGTCTGCTGTTGAGGCAGATGCCGACCCCGACCAGGCCGTCGCAATCCGCAAAGCGTTCCTCGAAGGCCCGCTGGATTTCGACGGCCTCCTTCATTGAATGCTTGGTATCGCCCATTTCGGCCTCAGATCAGCGTCACTCCGAGCTGACTTGTCACCGAAGATATAGGGTTTGCACCCGTTATTCCAACATTTCCCGGGCCGCCCGAGGCGGAGCCGGCGAAGAGCAGCCCCACCGGCCGACCCTCCTCGTCGACGATCAGCGAGCCGCTGTCGCCCGGGCGGCTGAAGGGCTGGGCCGGGGACATGTCCATCTCGATGGCGATCTGGCCATCGAACCGGGCGACCCCGACACCCATGTCGACGAGGTAGTTGTTGACGTTGACCGCGCGTATGCGCCCTTGCGTGTGCCGCGTGGTCCGGCCCGTCTTGAACACGGACATGCCCGGGACCGCTTCGGCCAGTTGGCCGGGCTGCATGGTGATCGCGGGTTGCGGCACGTCGGAACTGTCGTAAAGGGTATGGCGATCCTCCGCCCGCCCATGGTCGGTAAGGGCCGCGAACGCGCAATCGACCATGTTCGGGGCGCCTCCGAACTGCACCGGCACGAAACGCAGCAGTTCGGCAATGACGTCGTTCTCCGCCTTGCCGCGATCGCGCGCGCCCGGCTGCATGATCGTCGTGCCGATGGGAACATTGTTCACGTCGGCCAGCACGTGGTTGTTCGACAGGATGCCGTCCCTGCCACTGATCCCGTCGCGGCAGAAGCAGCCAAGCGTGCCGGCATAGGCGACGGTCGTCGGCGAAATGCTGACACCCAGCCGGATCGGGTCGTTTCGCACGGTCGTCCACAGCGGCTTCTGCCTGCCGATATAGAGCACCTCGGCCTCGCCCCTGGCGCTCTCGACGATCTGTTCGACCACCCTGCTCTGGATCTTGTTGCGGCTCTGAACGAGCACCGCGAGCTGGGCCTCGCCCTTGTCGGCACGGCTCACGCCGAGAGCGATATCTTCCGCCTCGCGCTTGCGCGTCGCCTTCCTGGGGCGGGCAGTCTTGGTCTCGAGCAGATACGGGTCGAGGAAGAGACCGGGCAGACCCGTCTCCATTCCCTCCGTCGCAGGTAGCTCGACGAAGTTGAAAATCGTCGAAAAAATACGTGCCTGAAGTTCCAGCGCGGATTCGAGTAGCATTTCAGCCTCTCCAACGCGCCCGTCCGCCGAATCGAAGTCTAGCAAAAAAGAAGGGCCGCAGTCTGCGCCGCGGCCCTTGTCTCCTGCCAGCCTGGAAGAAGGTTAGTTCTTCGCCTTGTCGGCCAGCTTGTTCTTGGCGATCCCCGCGCGACCGCAGGGCGAAGCCCGAGGACGCGCAAGGAAAGAGGCGTGGAGCGCCTTAGTTCTTGGCCTTGTCGACCAGCTTGTTCTTCGAGATCCACGGCATCATGCCGCGCAGCTTGGCGCCGACCTCTTCGATCTGGTGAGAGTCGTTGACGCGGCGGATGCCCTTGAAGCGGGCGGCGCCCGACTTGTACTCCTGCATCCATTCCGAGGTGAACTTGCCGGTCTGGATGTCCTTGAGGACGCGCTTCATCTCGGCCTTGGTCTCGTCGGTGATGATGCGCGGGCCGGTCACGTACTCGCCCCACTCGGCGGTGTTCGAGATCGAGTAGTTCATGTTGGCGATGCCGCCTTCATAGATCAGGTCGACGATCAGCTTCACTTCGTGCAGGCACTCGAAATAGGCCATCTCCGGAGCGTAGCCGGCTTCCACCAGCGTCTCGAAGCCGGCGCGGATGAGCTCGACCAGACCGCCGCAGAGGACGACCTGCTCGCCGAACAGGTCGGTTTCGCACTCTTCCTTGAAGTTGGTCTCGATGATGCCCGAACGGCCCCCGCCGACGCCGCAGGCGTAGGAGAGCGCGAGGTCGAGCGCGTTGCCCGATGCGTCCTGGTGAACGGCGACCAGGCACGGCACGCCGCCGCCCTTCTGGTACTCGCCACGCACGGTGTGGCCCGGGCCCTTCGGCGCGATCATGACGACATCGACCGAAGCCTTCGGCTCGATCAGGCCGAAGTGGACGTTGAGGCCGTGGGCGAAGGCGATGGCAGCGCCGTCGCGGATGTTCGGAGCGATCTCGTCGCGATAGATGTCAGCCTGCAGTTCGTCAGGCGTGGCCATCATCATCAGGTCGGCCCACTTGGCGGCCTCGGCAACGGTCATGACCTTGAGGCCGTCGGCCTCGACCTTCTTGGCGGTCGCCGAGCCGGCCTTCAGGCCGATCACCAGTTCCTTGGCGCCCGAATCCTTGAGGTTCAGCGCATGCGCGCGGCCCTGGCTGCCGTAGCCGATGATGGCGACCTTCTTGCCCTTGATCAGATTGAGATCGGCATCACGATCGTAATAGACACGCATTGGTGGGTTCCTTCCC